>JAPLFI010000617.1 GCA_026390755.1 Ignavibacteriota bacterium | reverse complement strand
GTTACAGAAAATGTAGTATTCGTAAGGAAGAGCATCCACACAACACCGACGAGTCCGAGCGGAACGGAAAACACAATAATTAACGAGTCAACGAGCGACTGGAACTGCGATGCCATTACCATGTAAACAAGCACAACGGCAAGTCCGAGGGCAAGGAATAAGGCACTGAATGTCTTCTCCTGCTGTTCATAGTTACCGCTTATCTGAACTTCAAATCCTGGAGGGACCTGTACGTCAACGAGTTTCTTTTTTATATCTTCTACAACACTACCCAAATCACGCCCCGATACATTAGCGGTTACATCAATCAGTCTCTGCTGGAATTTCCTGTCTATCTGCACGGGCGATTTTGTCATTTTCACTTCGATAAAATTACCAATCGGTACAGACTTTCCCTGAGAATTCAATACAGTTAACTTTTTTATATCATCAATATTATCCCTGTAATCCTCTGATAATCTTACGAGTATATTATACTGATTACCTGTTTTCGGGTCGCTGAACAGCGAGGCAACGGTACCGCTCATGCTTGTTGCAATAGTATTGGCAATCTGAGATACGCTTACTCCCATTGCCCCGGCTTTTACGCGGTCAACAACAATTCTCGCTTCAGGAAGGTTCAGCTCACGGCTGATAAGCACGTCGGCGGCGCCCTGTGTTGATTTTACGACTTCAAATACACTTTTCGCAATTTTATCCGCAGTTTCGAAGTCATAACCGAGAATCGCCACATCTATAGGCGCTGACGAACCGAAATTCAAAAGGAATTTAAGTAATCCGCCTGTATTCAGATAAACCTGGGCTCCCGGCAGTGAAGTTACTTTAGGCCTCAGCTCTTTTATGATATCGAACACACTTCGTTTTCTTTCGTTAGAAGGGAATAAAGATACCTGAACATTAGCGCTATGGCTTCCGGCATTTCCGCCGAATAAACTTCCGCTTCTTGAACCCGGCACGCCCATATTGGAGATAATAGTATTTGCTTCAGGCACATTTTCCTTTACAATATTTTCCACCTTCGATACAAACTTTTCCGTCTCTTCTATCCTCGTTCCAACCGGCATTCTCACCTGCACCGTGAACTGGTTCTCATCAGCATCCGGAAAAAATTCGGTACCGATAAACCTGAACATTATGAATGATAAAGCCGAGAATATTAATATACTGCCAAGCACAGTTTTTCTGTGTTTCAATGACGCCCGAAGCATATCTTCATAAAGTGCATCCATACCGTCAAAGAATTTTTTCGTTTTTTTCTGAAGCCTGTCGAGGAATTTCTTTGAACCGGCTGATATTTCCCTTTCTCCCTGCATAATTTTATAACAAAGAAGCGGTGTCACCGTTCTTGACACAAAGAAAGAAGCAAATAAAGCAACTGTTATGGTAATTACAAGCGGAATGAAAAGAAGTTTTGCGATGCCGGTCAGAAAAATTACCGGTAAAAAAACAATCACGGTTGTAATCGTGGATACAAAAATCGGAGAAGCGACTTCCTTCGCGGCGACAAGTGTTGCCTGCAGTTTAGTTTCCCCCGTTGTTTTCATCAATGTGTAATGTCTTGTGATATTCTCAAGCTCGACGATAGAATCGTCAACAAGCCTTCCCACACCGAGCGCCAGTCCGCCGAGAGTCATAATATTAAGTGAAGTATTGCTGAAACGGAAAAAGATAAACGTAACGAGTATAGAAAGCGGTATAGCAATAAATATTATCAGTGTGCTCCTTGTATTCCTGATGAAAATAATAATAACAAGCACGGCGAGAACGGCTCCCATCGTACCTTCCCGCAGAAGTTCTTCTATAGACTGCCTTATATACTGGCTCTGGTCGAACGCCGTAGATAATTGAACGGTAGGCGGCACATCGCGCAGATTCGTAAGCGCCTTATTTATACCATCAACAACATCTACGGTATTCGAGCCTGTTGTTTTCTGAACGCGCAGTATAACTCCGTTTTTGCCGTTCGTTTTTATCAGTTGCGTCTGCTCCTGATAAGAATCTTCAACGCGGGCTAAATCACGAACTTTAACCGAAACTCCGTTCGTATTTCTTATTATAATCTCGCCTATCGGCTCTACTATGTTAAACTGACTTTCCGTCTTTAATGAATAAGCATAGACACCTGTTTTAAGGTCGCCCGAAGGGAGTATAAGGTTTGACGCCTGAATTGCCTGAACTAACTGCTGTACGGATACGTTTGCCGCTTCGAGCTTGTCCCTGTTTGCAGTAATTTGTATCTCTCTTATTTTGCCGCCTGTAACCTGCGCAAAAGCCACACCCGGTAAATGCTCAAGCTGAGGCTCAATAATGTTATAAGCGAGGTCATAGAGGTCGCGCTCGTCCATGTCACTGCTAAGCGCTACGGTAAGTATCGGAGTATTTGTAATATCAAACCGCAGAACGATGGGTTGTGAAACTCCTGCGGGGAGCTGATTATAAACACGGTTAATTTTTTGTATTACGTCTATTAAGCCGACGCTCGTATTTGCATCCCAGTTGAAATAAATCCTGACCTGCGAAACACCTTCCCTTGTAGAAGACTGTATATAACTCACGTCGCTTGTGGAGCTGACAGCCCTTTCTATCGGAACGGTGATGCTCTGCTCCATATCGAGGGGACCGGCGCCTGAATATTGTGTTATAGCCGTAACACTGGGAATCTGAATGTCCGGCAGCATATCAATCGGTAACTGCATGAAAGAAACTATTCCAAGCACAAACATCGCCAGTGATGCCATCAGTGTACTTATCGGATATTTAAGCGCGAGCCTTGTTAGCCACATAACTATTTAACGATTTTTACCTTCATCTTTTCTTTAAGAAGTTCCTGTCCCGTTGATACAATTTTTTCCGTATCGCCGATTCCCGACTTAATTTCAGTTTTATTGTCTGAATTTATTCCTATTTCGACATATTTCTTAACAGCGGTCAGGTCATCGGTTACCGAATAAACAAAAGTACCCGTATCATCTTTAAGCACGCACTGTTCGGGCAATATCAATACATCATTATGCTCTTCGAGCACTACTTCGACACGCGCAAACATACCAGGTTTAAGAAGTTTATCTTTATTATCAATACTAATCTCGGCAGGCATTGTTCTTGTTCCCGGGTCAACTGCCTGGCTGATTTTCTTAAACTTTCCCGGAAAAACTTCATCAGGATAGGCGTCGGTTCTGATATTCGCTGTTTTAATATAATCGAGCGAAGAAATATCTTTTTCAAGAACATTTACCATAATCTTCAGATTGCTTATATCGGAGAGCATGAAAATCGAATTCGAAGTACCCGATGAAACCAGCGCGCCTGCATCAAGAAATCTCTTTGTAATATATCCGCTGAAAGGTGCCGTTATGTTACAGTATCCGATTTGAATTCTCGCGTTCTGATAGCCCGCTCCCGCGGCTTCCATCTGGGCTATTGATACTTTAAGAACGGTTTCGGCATTATCAAGGTCGCCCTGAGAAGATAATCCTTTATCAAAAAGCTGTTTTGTTCTTTGATAGTTTACTTCGTTATTTTCGACCTGCGCTTTTGCCTGATTAAAAACTGCCTCAGTTTGCTTTACAGTCTGCTGATAAGTGCTTCTGTCAATTGTCGCCAGCGTTTTACCTTTTGAGACATAATCGCCTATATCAACATATATCCTTTCTATGTTACCGTTAACCCTTGAGAATATATTCGCCTGCTGAACAGACAGGATGTCGCCCGTAAAAGACAATTTCCGGGTTATGCTGCCGAGAACCGGAGTAGTTACTTCAACTGACTGTGATTGCGGCGCCCGTTTATCTTTTGCGCTGAGATTATCGCGTATTCGAAAAAAAACAAATACTGCGAACAAAAGAAATAAGAATGTGAATATTGATATTAAAACTATTTTTTTTCTGCTCATTAAATTAAATTTACACACATAAAATCGAAATAAAATCAATTTATTACAATTCAAAACCTGCAATAAAACAGAATATTCATTTTAAATAAATATTTCCCTCGTCATCTATATCAATTTCTGTATCAGGGAAATCGCTCTGCGTTAGATTCTGTATAATACTGATTACACGTTTATCATCGTCTATAACCGGAATTCCCCGTTTGATTTGTTTTACGGCAGTTATTTCGCCGCGTACAAAATTCCCCGCCTTATCCATATACACTTTTAATACCGGAGCGAGTCCGAGCGCTCCCGCCAAACCGAATTTACCGTACGTACAGAAATTACCGAGACTATAAGCAATCAGTTTTCCGTTATACAGTTCCAGCGCTCTTGTCACATGAGGACCGTGTCCGTAAACCAAGTCAGCACCTGCATCAATCACAGCATGGGCGAATTCAAAAACATTTCCCCTGTTCTCACCGAGATATGTTTCGTTTCTCCCCGGAACGCGCTGAGCGCCGCTTCCTTCGGCTCCGCCGTGAAATGCAACGATAACAATGTCATTTTCTTTTTTTAATTCTTCCACTATGAGGGCGGCTTTTTCGAGATTAAGAATGCTTAGGGTACCTGCATTCGGAGCGAAGCCGGCGAAACCGATTTTCAGTCCGCGTGCTTCAAGCGTTGCAGTCGGATAATCAACAGTACCCGCGAATTTTATATCATACATTTCAAGTACTTCCGCAGTTTTTTCCCTGCCCAGAGGACCCATATCACCGCTGTGATTATTTGCGAGATTCATAAAATCAAATCCCGCATCCTGAATATATCCTGCGTAATGCTCGGGCATTCGAAATGAGATACAGTTTGCAGATACCGAATCACCGCATCGCTTCGGAGTACCGCCTTTATCGAGAAATGTACCTTCAAGATTTCCGCATGTAATGTCGGCATCACGGAGAACATCTTCAACACCAGAGAGCAGGAATTCCCCGTCATCGGGCGGAAGAGAAGCAGAAGAAGGATAGTTCGAGCCGAGCATCATGTCACCAACGCATATAACTGATAACAGCGCTTCTTCATCCTGAGTACTGTCTGATAAAACATTTTCAACTGATTCTTTTATAGATTCAAGATTTTCTTTTTTGCAACTGTATAATAATACAATAGCAACAGCAATTGTAATCGCGGGAAGAATAACAAGCGATATTTTCAAATGATTAAGTTTCAACAAGGCAAATTAATCTATAGCTCATTTAATTTCTATTCATAAACGCTGAGTTTCGAATATTTAATATTTCCAGTCGGTAGGATAACTTATAAAATTATTACTAATGTTTTTATTAGCTGTTTTACTAAGAAAAGATATACATATAATCCATTACAAAACATTTCCCTTATGGATTTAATTCTTCTTCCATAATTTCATACAGATTCCGGCAAAGCGAAAATAAAATTTATATGGTTAGAGACTCTGTGCAATACCCGCAAGTATGAGTTTATGTTCTCTTTATATATTATTACAAAATCGGGATGCAGTTTTGAATTCAGTAAAGTTACCATTCTTTTAACTAACCTGGCTGCATGGCTGTCGAAAGGTGTAAAACAAGTTCCTAAATATTTTTCATAATTAGTAAAGATTTCCTTAAGAACCAGCATTAATAAATCTGCTTCTAATTTCTTCTTTTTACAAACCTTCGTGAATTCGCCGATACGTTTTGAACAGGCTTTTATCATATTGGCTAATCTCAACTGTACTGCATAGCCTCTGAATGATTTATTAAATAAATCACTTAAATCTGCTTTAGCATTTTCGAATAAATCCTCTTCTCCGCACTCTGGTTCTGTATAGTTTATTAAAAGATAATTATAAAACTCATCGTTTCTTGAAGCAAACTTTATTATAACTTTTTCTAAATCCTTTTTAGAAATCGATTTTAATTTTTCTTTGAAATCTGCATCTATTTTCGGCATGTCAGATTACTTTATAGTTGCGTTGATTTTTTATATTTTCCCTTCGTATAAATCATCTATCGGAAAAATCAGATCATAATCATTCCAATTTAAATTACCATCTACTATTTCGAATTGTTTAAATTTGATTTCATCTAAATATTTACGGATTGAGGGATGCAGAGATGATTCTAAAAACAGTTTAAAGTCAACCAAACGATTAATACCATCATTAAAGAATATTCTAATCACATAATCCCCAATATACATAGCTGATTTTATCTCAATTAAATCAACTTGAAAATCTTTATACTCTTCTACTATTTTCATTTAATTCTGGTATTTATTTTTTCAAATTCAATATCTTTATGATAAACAAAATAATCAATCCACTTTTGAACAATTTTATCTGCATATTTTTCTAAGAAATCCTCAAAATCTTTAAGTTTACTTCCTGTGAGTGGGCGCAATCCTTTTATTGCTTTTATTTTTATCTCCATAATTTTTCCATCAACTATATATTTCATATTTTCCATGAACATGAATTGGCTCATGCTCATTGGAATAGAAGAATATCAAAATCCCTAAATATTCAAAAATTTTTGGCATTATTTCTTTTTTACAAATTTAAGCAATCTGTATAAAGAAAGCAAAATATTTATGAAGAGGTTGCCGCGTTAACTAACAAGAAAGGTGACCGATAAAAAGTACGAAAAGAAATGAAAAACCGTCATATAGCAAAAAAGCCCGGGAGAGCGGGCTTTTTTTTTCCAATAATAAAAAGCATATCAGCTTTCTACTTCTTCCACTTTAATTTTGTATTTCTTTATTTGATTCTTCTCGAGTTCTTTCATGTTCTCTTTAAGTCCGTCC
>JAPLFI010000114.1:4852-6676 GCA_026390755.1 Ignavibacteriota bacterium | reverse complement strand
ATATTTTTTCCGTTAGCTCCTCTTTTCTGAACGGTTTTGATATATAATCCGTACATCCTGCCGCGCAGAATTCTTCTTCATCTCCTTTCAGGGCAAATGCCGTCAGTGCGATTACCGGAATATCTTTATAATACGGAATTGCTCTTATTTCCGACAATGTTTCCAGCCCCGATATGCCTTTTCCAAGATTTATATCCAGCAATATCAGAGAGTATTTATTGTCTTTAATTTTCTTAATTCCTTCCGCTCCCGACGTAACTGAATCAACATCATATAGATTTGCTAAAATACATTTTACAAGATGTATGCAGTTAATCTCATCCTCAATATACAGTATCTTAGGTTTCACTTTAGATTTAACTTGTGTTGATTCCTTCTGAGAAGTCTCAGCAGGTTTATTATTCACGGATTCAATACCTATACCACCGTTTAAATAATTCTTCGGGAAAACTATTCTGAAATCAGAGCCCGCGCCCGGTTTGCTTGTAACGCTGATTGAACCGCCGAGGAGGTTCATATATTTTCTGCAAAGCGACAAACCCAGACCGGTTCCTTCAAACTGCCGCCCCAGTCCCTCGCTTACCTGACGGAATTCATCGAAAATTATTTCAAGGTTTTTTTCTTCAATACCAATACCGGTATCAATAACATTAATAACAATGCATTCCTTTTCATCAATTATTTCTTTTTTAGCTTTTACGGTTACACTTCCGCTCTTTGTGTAAATAACAGCGTTATTAACAATGTTGTTTAAAGTATTACTGATAAGCTCAGGCTCGGTATATGCCATAAAAGGAAATATATCTGATTCGAATATTAATTCGAGATTTTTTGATTTAGCCGCTGCGCTGTATAATACGACTACCTCTTTAATTTTGCTGTTAACATCAATTAATTCGTAATTTATTTCTTTTTTATTAGCTTCAAGACTTGATAAATCCAATATCTGGTTCAGTGTATTGAGCAGGCGCTTTCCGCTTATATTAATAATACCGGACATATTTTTAACTTCTTCCAAATCAGATTCTTCCTGAATTAAATCCGAAAACCCTAATATCCCGGTGAGAGGTGTCCTTATTTCATGGCTCATATTCGCCATGAAATTAGATTTTAAACGGCTCAGCTCTTCTGCTTTTTCTTTAGCATTGATAATTTCCTGTTCAACCAGCTTACGCTCTGTAATATCCATCATCATCCCGGTAATATTATCTCCCGAAATAAAAGCATTAATTATTACATTTTTTGTTGTACCTTTTTTTGTTACTAAATCAAGTTCGTAATTTAATATTTGCTTGGATTTATTGATTTTTTCAATAAAAAATTTTCTTTCTCCTGTATTCCTGTAAAAATTTCCTATGTCCGCTTTTATAAGTTCATCCATGGAATCATATTCCAATATTTCGCGCATGGCATTATTCGCATATATAAATTTACCGTTTAAACTTGATGTATAAATTCCGATAAGCGCATTCTCGACTAAATTTCTATATTTTGATTCCGAGACTTCTAATGCTTTCTCAGACTGCCTGTGCTTGTTTCTATCCTTAGCATCGGATAATTCCCTTTCAATCGCGGGCAAAAGCCTCGCGAGTTTATTCTTCATAATATAATCTTTTGCTCCCGATCTCATCATCTCCACTGCAAGGTCTTCTCCTACCGTACCCGATACTACTATAAACGGAACGTCTATTCCTTTTTCATTGCACATATTTAATGCATCATATCCTGAAAACCCGGGCATTGCATAATCGGATATTATTACATCCCAGTCTTCTTTCAAAGCATTTTCTAATTCTTCAGCTTTATCTACTAATTTATTTTCAA
>JAPLFI010000114.1:0-4841 GCA_026390755.1 Ignavibacteriota bacterium | reverse complement strand
CTTCGGAATCTTCAATAAATAACACTTTGATTTTCTTCATAGTTTTCATGAGTGAATCGGAGATTCATTTATAAGAAGCCAGTATAATCCGAGAGTTTTAACGGCTTCAAAGAAATTTTCAAAATCAACGGGCTTGCGTATGTAACTATTTGCTCCCATAGAGTATCCGTTAAAAACATCCTGTTCTTCTTTAGAAGAAGTCAGGATTACGACCGGTATTAATTTTGTTGATACATTTTCACGGATTGTTTTTAAAACTTCGAAACCGTTAAGTTTAGGAAGTTTCAAATCGAGTAAAATCACTGAAGGCAATTCATCCGGATTTCTTCCTTCATACTTTCCTTTGCAGAAAAGGTAATCAATAGCTTCTTCACCGTCGCCTACCGTTACAATAGTATTCTTAATATTGCTTTTCCCGAAAGCCCGTAATGTCAGCATTACGTCATCCTGATTATCTTCAACAAGCAGAATAACTTTTTCTTTCATAATTTTCTCCCTTTAAAATAATTTATAATGTAAAATAAAATGTTGTACCCCCGTTTATCTTGCTTTCTGCGCGGATTTCTCCGTTATGCCTCCTGATAACTCTTTGTACCGTCGTAAGTCCTATACCGTTTCCGGGATAATCTGATTCCGAATGCAGTCTCTGGAACGCTCCGAAAAGTTTATCATAATACATCATATCAAATCCAACCCCGTTATCCCGGATATAATATACTAATTTTAAATTTTCTTTTATCACACCAAATTCAATTACCGTTTTATCGGTCTTTGATGTAAACTTCCATGCATTGCTTAACAAATTTTCGAAAACGATGTTCATTAAATTTGCATCACACATTGCTGTTATATTTTCCTGAATAACAAAATCCGCTTTTCTTGTTCCTCCTGATTCTGTAAGAGCATTGGAAATTCCTTTTACCATTGCGGATAAATTCACGGATTCAACTTTCATCTCAAAACGCGATACTCTTGAAAGTTTTAATAAACTGTCTATCAATTCATCCATTTTTTTTGTTCCCGCCCGGATTCTTTCTATGTAATTTTTCGCCGTATCGTCAAGCTTATCAAAGTAATCTTCGTATAAAGCGAGACTGAATCCGTCTATCCCGCGCAAAGGTGCCCGCAAATCATGCGACACGGAATAACTGTATGCTTCAAGCTCACTGTTTGCGTTTTGCAGCTGCGCTGTCCGCTCTATTACACGCTGTTCAAGTTCCGCATAAAATTTCCGGATTTCCATATCCGCCCGTTTGCGCTCGGTGATATCGCGTATGTTGCATTGAATTACTTTTGAGTTGTTAACCATATAGACGTTACTGACGAATTCTACGTGTACTTCCTTCCCATCAGCAGTTTCTAACGGTAAGTCCTCATACCGAATATATTCTTTTTGCTGTAGTTCTAAAAAATTGTCTTTATTGGCTATTACATTTTTAAAAAATCCAATCTCCCATATATACTTTTTAAGAAAAGCTTCGTATGAATAGCCCAGCATATCAAGCAAAAACGGATTAATATCAACAATCATCCCTGTTTCTGCATCAAGAATAATAATTCCGTCTTTCGCTGTTTCAAACAAACGGCGATATCGTGTTTCCGAAGCAATAAGTAAATCCTGCGTTTCGGATTTTTCTTTATAAAACCTGATACTTTGATGTCTCCATATAAAACCAATTCCAGCACCGGAACCAAATATAAACATTACAACAAGAACAAGCATTGTCCAACGTCTTTCTTTCAAAGGCGCATAGACTTCTGATTTATCCATACGCGCAACCATATACCACGGAGAATCCGGCACAGGACAAATATACCCTATCACTTCTTCGCCGCGGTAATCCACGCCTTCCACGACACCGGTTTCTCCCAGTACAGCTCTAACCGCAAGAATGTCTCTTCTCTCCACCGGAATTCGAAATTTTAATGCACTTCCCGCCTGAAATTTTATATCATTCAGATAGACTACTTCATTTCCCTCCCGTCTGATAATCAATGTTTCAGATGTTTTGCTCGGAGTGGGCCATTTATTTAATAAAGGATACAGATAACTTTCAGGGTCAATGCGCAACTCAACTATACCGATAATCCTGTTGCCGTTTTTTTCGTCAAGTACCGGTACAAGAACTTCCAGAAATATTTTTTTATTTAAATCATCCTCGTAGAAATCCTCATAAATTATTTTTCCCTTTTTAAGTGAATCGTAAATCTTCGGAGATACTAAAGCTTTTCCCCGTTCCGTTTTTTCAGGAATCATAATTCTTTTTGTGAACAGAGTATCTAATATGAATATCCCGTTATAATTATAATAAAGTTGTACTTTTTCTATCCACACACTAATCTTCCTTACCGCATCAACGTCATCCGGGTCATTGAAATATCGCCGGACAAGTTCCGTAAAATCTTCGTTTTTATAAAATAAATTTCCGTCTCCAAGCCGCTCACGCCTCCATTGCACAAGTTCCCCGACTTTTAGATCTGCAATTGCCGTAATTTGATTTTCGATTTCCGTGCGGTAATGCAGTATTCCGGCAAATATAATCCCTGCCGAAAATATTACGAACAAAAGTATCAGATACAACCGCACCCGATAGTCTTTTTTGTCAATATTTTTCATATCCCTGATAATGTACTTTTATTAATAAATATAAAAAAAACGTCAGCCAATCGTAAAATAAAAAACAGCACCTTCATTTAATTTACTTTCAGCCCGGATTTCGCCGTTATGCCGGCTGATAATTCTCTGAACGGTAACAAGACCTATTCCCGTCCCGGGATAATCTTTCTCAGGATGAAGCCTCTGAAATGCACCAAAAAGTTTATTCGCGTATTTCATGTCAAATCCGACACCGTTATCCCTGATAAAATATACAGTTTTTGATTTTTCTTCTACAGCGCCGAATTCTATCACCGCCTGGCTCTTTTTTGATGTAAATTTCCATGCATTATTTAACAGATTTTCCATCACTATACGCAGTAAATTTGCATCTCCCTTTGCGTTTAAATGTTCCTGTATCTTGAACTCTGCATCTCTTGCATCATCATTGTTTTTCAGTGAAACAGAAATTTCCTTTGCGATTGATGATAAATTTACCGAATCGGCTCTGATTTCGAGACGCGATACCCTCGATAGTTTTAATAAACTGTCAATCAGCCTGTCCATTTTTGTTGTTGCCGTCCTGATTCTGCTTATGTGGTCTTTAGCTTCATCATCAAGATTTTTATAATAATCCTCGTATAATGCGAGGCTGAACCCGTCTATTGCCCTCAGCGGCGCGCGCAGGTCATGGGAAACTGTATAACTGAACGCCTCAAGCTCTTTATTAGCGCGTTCAAGCTGTATGGTTCGCTCTTCCACACGCTTTTCAAGTTCGGTATAGAGTTTGCGGATTTCCTCTTCCGCTTTTTTGCGCCCGGTGATATCACTAAATGTAACAATAAGCATATCTTCCAGAAAAGCGGCGTATAGTTCACAAATGCGCTCCGAACCGTCTTTACAGGTTATCTGGTATTCTCCTGCATCAACCGGCTGACAGGTTTGCTGAGCCTTTTCCAAAGCGGGTTTCCACTTTTTATTCACTTCATTCCGGTAGTCGGGGTCCGGGTATGCTAACAGATACCATTCCGGCGCCGTGGATGCTGTATGTCCGAAAATAGTGAGGGCGCTTTGACTCCAAAAATTAATAATATTATCTTCTGTATCAACTATGGCAATCGGGAACGGTGTAACATCAAGTATAGAACGAAGTCGTACTTCGCTCTTCCGCAAAGCTTCTTCCATCTGTATCCGCTCTGTAATATCGCTGATTGTTGTAATAAAGTGATTTGACTTGCCGTAGGAATCTTTCTGCAATGCCGTACTGATATCAACCCAAACAATATTCCCGTTTTTGTGAATATACCTTTTAGTCCATCTTGAAGATTCCTTTTCGCCGTTAATAAGTGTTTGAATAATTTTACTATCTCTTTCAACATCATCGGGATGAGTGATTTCCTGCCATTTCATTAATGAAAGTTCTTCCTGTGAATAACCGACGATATTACAAAATGCTTTATTGACAATTAAATCGCCTTTGACGGATGTTATTGATTTTCCGACAGCCGCATGTTCAAAGATATTTTTAAACCTTTCCGCACTTATACGGAGTTCGTTTTCAGCAGTTTTACGTTTCTCTTCCGTTTCAATTGATTCAAGCGCAAAGCTGATATCACCAATAACTTCATCGAGCAGTGCAATTTCTTCTTCGTTAAAAAAATAAGGAGTATCAGAATAAAGAGAAAATGCGCCAATAACTTTGCCTGATAGTTTAACCGGTAAAGCAATGGAAGAACGATAACCGCGTTTTAATGCATCATCTCTCCATGGCGCCATAAGCGGGTCGTTTTCAATATCGTGGCATATAAAATGTTTTCCCTCTCTTATAGCCGATCCGGTCGGTCCGCGTCCTTCGGCTTTATTGATTAGGGATATTTTATTAATCTTCGAAAGATATCCGTCTTCAATACCTGCGAAGACAACCGGATTAACAAGCATTGACTTTTCATCTGCTATACCAAACCATGCCATCCGAAATTTTCCGAACTCAATTGCAATACGGCAGGATTCATTAAACAATTCCTCTTTATTTCTGAGCCGGACAATCGCCTGATTGATCTGGCTGATAAAAGAGTACATACGGTTTGCTTTCAGAATTTTTTCCTCGGCTTTTTTCTGCACGGTCATATCAAGGAACACAGTAGCGAACTGTCCCCTGCCCGGGGAAATAACCGAGATATAAAAATGCCTTTGTAACGGCACATAATAAGTTTCGAATGAATATTGTTCTCCGGTCTCAGCCACT
>JAPLFI010000603.1 GCA_026390755.1 Ignavibacteriota bacterium | reverse complement strand
TTGTTAAGAATGTTATGGATCAAATGACGACTTATTATTCGCAGAAATTTACAGAGCATGCGTTTGAGAAAAACGGATTTGCTTACGTTCCTAACAGCGCAGGTTTTGGCTGGGGCGGTATGGAAAATCAAACCCTCACAACTGTAAACAGCTGGGGTGTGAATTTAGCGGCTCATGAATACGCGCATCAATGGTTCGGAGATATGGTAACCTGCTCATCATGGGCAAACATCTGGCTGAATGAAGGATTTGCGACATGGACGGAAGCACTTTGGGAAGAAAGAAACGGAAGTTATACAGCATACAAAACGATGATAAACAGCGATGCAAGCAGTTATATGTCAGGTAATCCGGGCTGGGCTTTATCTGTTCCCAGCTGGGATGTTACGACTCCCGATGCAAACACATTGTTTAATTTTGCAATCACTTACTGCAAAGGTTCGTGCGTATTACATTTATTAAGATATACGCTGGGCGACACAGTTTTCTTTAACGGATTAAGAGCTTACGCATCAGATACTGCAAATTTCAGGTTAAAGAATTCTACAATTCCGGATTTCTTCACGAAAATGTCTTCCGTAGCCGGACAGGATTTAAGCTGGTTCTACAATGCATGGATTTATCAGCCGAATCACCCGCTGTACCAGAATCAATATTATTTCACGAATCTCGGAGGCGGACAGTATAAAGTTAATTTCCTTGCCAAGCAGTCTCAGTCAGGATTCTTTCCGATTCCTATTATGGTGAAAATGTCATTCTCAACGGGATCTGATACAACTGTAAAGGTGATGAACAGCGCTAATAATCAATTGTTCTCATGGACATTCAACCGCCAGCCGACTGCGGTTGTCTTTGATCCGAATAATGAAATCGTGATCAAAACGGCATCGTTGGTTATGGGAACAGGAGAAAATATTTCCGAAATACCCGCAAAGTTTGATTTATTCCAGAACTATCCGAATCCGTTTAATCCCGTGACGAATATTGCTTATGACCTGCCAAAAAACACAAACGTGAAGGTTGTAGTTTATGATGCGGCAGGTAAACAGGTTAATGAACTTGTTAACGAATTCCAGCAAGCCGGTAAGCATTCGGTATCGTTCAACGGTATGGATAAAGCTTCGGGAGTTTATTACTATAAAATACAGGCAGGTGATTTCACTTCCGTGAAAAAAATGATTATGGTCAAGTGAAAATCTCTTTTTTGATATAAAGAAGAGGGGCTGTTCTTTATGAACAGCCCCTCTTTTATTAGGTTAAATCTATTTAAAGTTCAGTGATATTATTTTATCAGCATCATTTTCTTAACATCAACAAATTCACCTGATTCAATCCTGTAGTAATAAACTCCGGTTGTTAAATCTGAGCCGTTAAAGTCAACCATGTAATTCCCGGCTTCTTTCACTTCATTAACGAGCTGTGCGACTTCTTTACCCAGAATATCGAACACTCTAACAGATACGAGCCCTTTTTTCAGTAAAGAGTAGCTGATTTTAGTGCTCGGGTTAAACGGATTCGGATAATTCTGAGATAATTGATATTTCTTAGGAACGTTTGTTCCGGAAATTTCTCCTCCGGTTACCATCATCGTGAAACAAATATTAGGTAAGGT
>JAPLFI010000005.1 GCA_026390755.1 Ignavibacteriota bacterium | reverse complement strand
CTCAGATTGTTATAATGTAATACTGACACATTCATATTTCCTGACGGGCACGGAAGGAAACAAAGGCGGTGTAAGCTGTAATTACACTGAAATACCAGACGAAGAAGAAGTGACATCATATTTCCAAGGTAACACTTTCAGATTTACTAACAGCACCAGCCCGGCACTGAAAGTTATTTCCACAGCAGCGGCAACCATACCGTTATTCATTGATTATAACAGTTTTACATCTGAAGAATCGTCATCATTTCAGGCAATGATGTTTTCCAATATTTACGGAGGCTCGATAACAAATAATACAATCACTAATTATCAGAGCGGAATACAGCTTCTAAGCTCTTCTGCGGATATTTACGGTAATACAATATCATCAGACGTGGAAAATTCTACGGGCATCTCCGCGATAATGAGCACGGTTAATGAAACAATGAACGGTTCGTATTTCTTAGGCGGGTATAACAATATATCAACTTCCAACTCTCTTTCTCCATGCATGACCGTTCGTATTTCTTAGGCGGGTATAACAATATATCAACTTCCAACTCTCTTTCTCCATGCATGACCGTAGAAAACTCGTATTTTGACGTAGCAGGAGGTCAAAATACATTCAATATAAGCAGTTCGATTACGGAATACCACTGGACAGGATACTTCCCTGAAGAAACCGAAGCCGCTACTATTGCAGAAAAAAACTGTTTTAAAATTGACGATAAAGAGGATACTGCCAATAGCGATATAAGATATGGTGAAGGAGGTTCATTAGTCGAATTTAACTTCGAACCCTACGCTTGTGAAAGCAACTTTGCGGAAAATTTTGAGGTTATGTCATACGCAAATGGATTCCGTGATACGCTTTATAAAATCTCTACCGGCTCGGGAGGCTCAGTTAAAGAAAACAAAAAGACAGAAAAAGATTTAAAACAGGAAGAAAATCAAACATTACCGTATAAAGCCCTGCGAGACAGTATAAACATAAATACAAGAAAAAGACAGTATTCAGTATCAGAACAAAGGTGCAGGGATATGCTTACTTATTATCCAGACAGTTCTGCAAGTATTAAGGCAGTAGGGCTTCTGTATCTGTCTTCTTCTGCCATAGACAGCGCGGGAGTGAATATGCAGTCAACTAAATCATTTCTTGAACAGATAATACAATCAAATCCCGGAAAAGCCGAATTAATCAAAAAAGCGTTCTATTTCGTACAGAAATGCAAGGCTGCACTTCATGAATATTCATCTGCGCTGACAGGATTTCAGTATATAATACAGAATCACCCTTACAGCTTCGAAGGATTACTTGCATCCTGGGACTATGCCGCTGTTGTGCTGATGATGGGTGCGGGAGGTGAAAAAGGATCATACGAGATCGAATCGGATGAAAATTTCCCGACTGAATATGATGATAATTCCGACTCCTCAAAATACAACAAACCTGTTGACCTGAATAAGGTAAAGGATAACTACGATAAAACACGTTTCAATACTAACGATAGGAAAAAGATAATCGTCAGCGTGGAAACCGTGATACAGAATGA
>JAPLFI010000367.1 GCA_026390755.1 Ignavibacteriota bacterium | reverse complement strand
TAAATAAAGAGCTGACAGACAGAATACGACTTTGAGCTGCGGGCGCCGCCTTCATTAAGGACGACAGTAGTTTTAGCCCGGAGATTCCTTTTAAAGACGGAAGTAACGGATGCTATTTTTTGTTTAGATTTCATATTATTAAAATATAAGAAAGCGAATAAGTTTAACAGAGTGAATTGAGCTGAAAAGGCACCGAAAAGACTGCCTGACAGGAAAACATTTTGAAATGTGAAAAAGTTTTCCTGTGTCGTTATAACAAACTAAAAAACAGTAATTTACAGCAATTTTCATGTTTTCCGATGTTTTCCCAAGTTTTCCTGTTATAACGCAAAGAATTAATAAACAACAACTTAAACTGATTTCAGTGTTTTCCGCGGTGCCAAAAATAGTTCTGCGAAAGCTTAAAATTTTATTAAAATTAACGTTTCTCAAGACTTTTTTCCGTTATTTTCACCGAGAGTAATATAATCATCATCATTCAAGTTCTTATCATTAAAATCAGATTCATCCGGCTCCTCATCCGGGACAAAAAGCGCTTCATACTTTTCGAGTTCGTGAAGAATTTTAAGGCTCAGGGCAAGCAGAGAGTCATAATTCTTAAACGTAAACGATTCATCATCAATAGCATTTCGAATTTTTTTGAAATGCAAAAGAAGGAATGATACGCGCTCGGAGCGTGAGGCAATTAATTCCTCTTTAATTTTTGTAAATCCTTCTGCATTAATGGCATTAAAGCCGGGTTTAAAATCTTTTTTCCAATTCATAAGGGTTTTTGACGAAACACTGAGCAATTTAGCTATCTGCCTCAAAGTAAATCCGGAGGAATAGAGTTTAATAAATTTTTTTTGTTTAACTGACAATTTCACGAGAAATTTCCTTTCATACAATTTGTTTTAAGTTTTCAGAAAAATAATAATAGAAATAATAGATAAAAAAGATATTAATATTGCCGGGGCTAATATTTAGTAACCCGGACATCAAAACCGGTTAAACATATTATTTGCCTTACGAATCAAAATAGGGCTATCTGCCGGAACATTTGAATACTCAATCTGCTGTTCTTCCATCATCTGCAATTTTGTTTTTGGTTTATTGAGTTCAGGCAATCGGGATTCAGTTGTTGGTAATTTTTTTTCTGCCGGAGACGGAATTAACGAATCGGACAGCTCGCTATCGGAATTAACCTCATTTTTCGTTTCAGCCTCAACAAAGATGACAGGAACAACCGGTTCATCGCCGATATCATTTTTGAAGAACTGTCTGCCATAATCTATCAGATACTTAGCGAGAGAAGTATCGCACTTACCGTTGAGTGCCATCTCATTAATCTTCAGTTCAGAGGCTTCCCGTGCCATCTGCAGTATTTCGGATAGATGCTCATCGTCATTGGCACGTTCACACAGTTGTTTAGCGTTAAAGCCGATAGAATGAGCAAACTTAATAAGGCAGTAACCTTTGCCGGTACGCGCCCACCGGACAAGTCTTTTACCCAGTTCCTCGTTTGACATACATTTCTTTTTTGATTTTACTTTTTTCATAAAATATAAATCAGAAAGTTTTTTATTTGCTATTTAATAATCGTAACTATCAATTTCCGTAAGATTTCTTTTTGAAAAAGGAAGTAAATAATTCTTTAATTTTTATTATTAATTTATTCATTAGTATAAAAATAATTTAAATACAATTAAAAAAAAGATATATTGCGAAAATGAAGTGTTAAGTGTTAAGTGTTAAGTGTTAAGTGTTAAAGAACATTTGATCCCGAAACAAGTTCGGG
>JAPLFI010000374.1 GCA_026390755.1 Ignavibacteriota bacterium | reverse complement strand
TTTTCAAACGCCATTCTTCCTGCTGTCCGGGTTGCAGCTTATCGCGGAAAGTTTCATAGCTTATATCAAGCATTTTATCTGTGCGCGGTACTTCAATTAACTGTGAGTGCGTGTAAACTCTTCCGCCGTAAATGAAAGCAAATTGCATGCTGATGTTGCCGCGGTACTCTTCAATCAGGGGAATGGATATCAGTTTCTGGTTGTTGCTGAAGCTCATCCATTCTTTTTTGTATTCTTTGTCCCGTCCTTCAATTTCCACCAGTATTCTGACGTTGCTGTATCCTGTTCCCGCAAGCATATCAGCATATTCTCCGGGCTCGCCTCTTGCTTTCAGCATTGCGAACCAGTCAGCCGTCGGATACGGTATAGTAGCTTCGCCGGAACTGTATGCGGTGAAATACGCTGAGGAAATAACTTCTTCGCCGAATTTGTCCTTTGCTTTCATTTCCACTGCGTACAGACCCTGATTCCATGTACGGATTTCATCTATGTTAAGCGTTGAGTCAGCTTCAGTGTCAAATTTCTTTTCATAAGCCTTTATTTCTTTTTCCCATTTTGTATAGTCGAGCTCGTTATTATATTCATCGAGAGGGAAGTCGCGGTAATATTCTTCCTTCGAATAAATAAATTTATCCGGTTTTGCCCAGAGCCTGCGCCTGAAAGTCTTTCCCGGATTTTTCAACTTGTAAATCGTAATTGTTCCTGCAGTCGGCTCTTTAACACCGCTCAGGTTTGTCGTGCTTATTATGAAATTTGTCTTGCCGTTTTTATTCACGAATTCGGGTATGTCAGTTGCAAGAAGCATGGACTGATACCCTACGCTGACCCATTTTTCGGAACTGTGCGTTTCTCCGTTAACATCCGTAACATCGGCATATATTGTGTAATTATAATAAGGTTTTAAACTCTTCGATACTTTTTCATCGGGTATTGCTTTGAAGTTGATATTAAATTTTCCTTCTGCATCGGTCTGCGTATTGCCGTTCGCGATTTCAACTTCGGGTGAATTCATAAAGTCATTGCCCCACCAGTACCACCAGCGCGGGAAAACAGCCTTGCGCACCACGCGGTATTTCACCTGTGCGTTATCTATATTTGCGCCTGCGTATGATTTCGCGATGCCTTTTACCGGTAACATTTCGCCGAGTTTATATGAGCCTTGTATTTCCTCAAATGTTACTTCAAATTTGGGACGCTTGTAATCTTCCACATTGAAATATATACTTCCCGTATTATCCGCTGTTTGTAAATGCATCGAGCCGTTGAGACCTGCCGTCGGTGCGGTGAATGAGCCGTTGAAAGTTCCGAAATCATTCGTCATAAATGTCTGTTCGGATGTTTTCTGATAGTTCACATCGTAAAACTGTACAGTGACAGCATGGTTCGTTTTAATCTCCGATTTTGTCTCTGATTTATCATACCGTGAACCGATCGTAATTCCCTTAAAATAAATTATCTGCCCGGGTCTGTAAATCGCGCGGTCAAGAAAGAAATAAGTATGAATCGTCTCGCGTAGATCACCGCGTTTATAAGTTTCGCCCTGATAAAACGAACTCTGATTATATGAATAGCCGTATCCCAGTTCATATCCTTTTGTATTGAGGCGGTCGCCGTTATGCTCAATATCGAGATAAAAACGGCGGTATTTCCCTCCGGGCGGGACTTCAAAATATCCGTCTCTGTCGGTTTCGTATGTATCTCCTTTACTGAATGTATATTTTGAAGTGCCGTAATCATATTCTTCTATGTATATCGTTGCTTTGGCGCCGGCAAGCGGCTGTCCCAGACTGCGGCTTAAAATATAAAAACGGATTTTCTGTTCTGAACTTCCTTTGGAGATATAACTGATATCGGAAAACGTAAGTACAGTGTATGCGACTGCATTCTCAGTCCAGCTCATATTTTCATCGGTTCCCGCTAATAAAACATAAAGTCCTTTTCCGAGTGCGGGAATTTTCACTTCGGCTGTGTGTGCGTTCAAATCCTCACTTCCGGGCAGACTTACTTCGTATTTGTGTACCGGTGTTTTATCGGAAAGTTTTTTTATTACATCACGCTGGAATTTCTTATAATCGTAATTGTATGCCGCATAAGAACTTGCAAGGCTTTCAAGTTCGCCCTCGGTAGTTTCAACTACACGCATATATAATTTGTTAATGTTCTTATACCAGTTTCAACTACACGCATATATAATTTGTTAATGTTCTTATACCTGATTAGTGTCTTGGACGCAACTCCGGGCAATGATACCTCCTCGACAGTCACCCCGACTTCTTTAGCCGATAAACTCATCATCAAGGCTTTGCATTTCGAGCCGCCGATTGTGTTAGGATAAAGTTCAGCGGTTTCCCTGCATATATCGTATGCCTTTTTTGTGTCGGATGAATATTCTTCGGAAACTGCGGGGAAATAATTCCTGCCGCGTGCCGCGTAAACTGAAGCTACGGAGAAACTAATATCGGAAGATGCGAAATAGGAAGAATATTTTTTCTGCATATCTTCAAGCGCTTCAAGATAAAGTTTTTCGCGGTCAATATTTCCCGAATTGCTGTTAACAAATTTCAGACGGCTGAGATCGGCATCTATCAGTGCATCGGGCAAAGGGTCATTCAGGTGAAACTTAATCGCCTCACGGTAAAGTATTATCGCCTGATAGTCGAATGAATATTCGTCATTCGTGGAAATGTCGAGCGCGGCAAATTCACGCGCGGGACTGAGAAATATTTTATCGTTCAGAAGAAACTGTGATGCGGGGCGCGTTAGTCCGGCTTCACTTTCAGAATAAAAATCAATTGCACGGTTGATAAGAAAATCAAATAATGTCGGACGCAGAGGACGTCCGTTCGGAATTTCTTTATCATAAGCGTAATTATTCAGTATTTCGTTATAACTTTCAATATTGATTGACTGCAGAAGTGACGGATTATCAAGAGACATTTTGAAATGTACCATGGTTTGCTCGGTTATCCTTCGGAGGTCCCAGGTTTTTATGTCTGCAGGATTAAACTTCACAGTTTCAGTGCGGTTGAGGAACCGGTACCGGTTCTGCTGGAAATAACTCCAGTAAACATTTGCAAGCATTGAGTTCAGCACCTGTTTAACGGGCTGTTGGGCGTTTGCCTCTTCAAGTTTCAGCCTGTCAAGCGATTTGAAAAAATCGTCCTCTTCAGTTCCCTGTGTAAGTTTTATCCTGTATATGATCGCGCGGACGAAATTCGCCTGGTTATTTTCTGCTTTCGCTTTTTCGTATATCTTTTCGGAAATTTCCAGCGCTGATTTCGGGAGTCCGATGTTGTATAGCGAATCAGCAGACCTCCAGTCCTTCTCGTAATCATCGAAAAATACCGGAGCCGGTGATTCTTTCTGAATGATTGATTTATTATCCTTTGTCATTCCAACGGATTTTAAGCGGGAATCTCCCGCTTGCGGGTGGTCAATATTCTTTTCCTTTGCTCCCGCCGTATTCACAGACGTGAAAGCAAAAGAAAATAAGAGAATTAATTTCGGCAGTAAACTTAATTTTTTCATAGCTTCAGAATAAAGGTTAAAAAATTAT
>JAPLFI010000055.1 GCA_026390755.1 Ignavibacteriota bacterium | reverse complement strand
TCCTAAGTTTGGTCGGGTTAGACGCGCGGCAAGTTGACAATTTGACTGGAAAAGCGTAAGCCGGCGTAAACGATTTAATTTGGAATCTGATATTTTATCGTCGTTACGGGATTGAAGGGCTTGGGAAAGCTATCATATAGTTTGTATTCGTTTATCATAGAATTATTTCCCCCGGTTTCAAGATCATCCTTTTCGAACAAATTTGATTTTTCCCTGATTCTCCCTTCTGATTTATAATCCACATTCCCGAGCAGTGTAATGTAATCTTTCAATGCCAGAAATTCAGGAATTCCCGTCGGTTCAACATTTTCAACCTGTACTCCCGTTGTCATTAATATTCCGTACAGACCTTCGTTGAGCGTCAGAGTATATTTCTTTGCGGGATTGAACTGCTGGCGGTTAATCCTGACAGATGATAAAATTACGCGGCTGTTGACGGGATTACCCGGATTGTATTTGAATAATATTCCCGATACCTGAATGAAAAAATCATCGGTAATACCAAGCTGTGACAAGCCAACTTCAAACCCTTTAATCAGTTCGCTTCCCCTGATTTTCATTTTCAGAAGATTGAATCCAAGCCCTGTTGTCGTATCAAAACCGTACGATACCGCATGGAAAACATCAGAGCAGTTGATATTTCCCTTGTAAATTTTCTCGGCTATCATTCCGTTTGCAGTTATTGAAATGTCCGTATTTGTCTTATTTCTGTAACTATCGGTTATGAGATTTCCTATCGGGCTGTCTTTGTAATTCGGGTTATTTCCACTGCTTGATTTATTAATATCGTTTAGGGCTGTACCTATAATTACATTGTAAACATCGCCGTACGTCCCGACGACTCCCTGTTTAAGATAATCAACTACACCCTGTACGCCCGGCTCGGGCGTGACAGTTGAATCTGCATGCAATAAATCATAACTGTTGAATGTAACAAGACCATTTGAATAAGTGAATTTCAATTTTCCTAAATACTCATAACTCTCGCCTGCCTGTACTACATAAGTCAGAATTCCCGCGGGATTATTGAACATTTTCGGCTGACCGAATATGCTGTGGTCATGTCCTCCGACAATGAAATTCAATCCGGGAATGTTTACTGCAAGCGCGCTGTCTATTGCCCAGCCCAGGTGAGAGAGCATAATAATAACATTTGCGCCCTGTCCCTGCAGTGCGGCAACGGTCGCATAAGTTATTTCAGTAATGCTGTCATTAATAATGACGGGCTCCGGATTGCCGAGAGGGCTGGGAATAGTCATTCCGAATATACCGACTTTTACGCCCTCAATTGTTTTGATTGTATAAGGAGTAACATAATTTCCAAGCTGTGGAAATCCGCTCAGATTCAGATTTGCAGAAAGAACGGGAAAACCTCCGCCCTGAAAACTTTCCTGCAGGACAGAATAAAGCGTTGTTGTTCCCAGGTCGAATTCGTGGTTACCGACTGCCATTGCGTCACAGCCGAGCTGTTTCAAAATATGAAGTTCGGGAACCCCGAAATATTTATTGAAGAAAAAATCCCCGACGCTGAAATCGCCGGAATGCAGCAGCAAGACATTCGGCTCTGTTGCTTTTACTGTTCCGATAATTGCGGCGGCTTTTCCTATCCCGCCGATTGTACCTTTGCCGGACGCGTCTTTGGGTCCGAATGCATCAAGGTGTGAGTGAGAGTCACCCGTGTGTAAAATCGTTATTTGCGCGCTTTGCGCAAAAACACAGCCGGTTAACAGCAGAAAAAACAGTACGGTCTTCATTTAAATATCCTCCGTTTTATTTTTAGAACCTATACAAAATTAATAATTATATTAAGGTCTAATGTCACGCTTATGTAAAACACCTGTAAAAAAAATGTAAAAGAATATTTGATGTTTTTTTATAGTTTAAACTGGTTTATCGTTAATGCAGGAAAATATTATATCTTCAAAGTTATTCCATTTAAACTTAAAAGACCTGCCAAGCAGTTTTTCCGATGAATATATCATTTCAAATCCCGGCTGAAAGAGGTTGAATGAGAACCAGTTTCTTTTATCTTTAAACAGTTTTAAAGGAAAGTCAGGTAATTTATGTGCTATTGCGGATAAGCTTGCAAGATATTTTACGCGCAGGTATGACCTTCCCGAACGGTCCAGGGCATTAATATATGCACGGAAAGCATCTTCAAACAAAACCGGCTCATTATACGTTATATTGTAAATGTTTTTTCCCGGTAATTTCTCCGACATAAGGTATATGCATGCATCTGCAACATCCTCCACGTGTACAAAACTGAAACTTTTTTTTCTGAAATTTCCCGCAAGCAATATTTTTGAGACTGCCGCATCACGAAGTTTTAATCCGAAGGGAGTATGCTCGCCGGGTCCGAACACGGCAACCGGGCGGACGATTACAGTTTCGAGCCCTGCATTGACAGAAACATTAATGGCTTCGGTTTCTCCGTGCAATTTCGAACGCCCGTAAGGTTCAATTGCGCGCGCCGTAATATTTTCGTTAATCGGTTTATCAGAATACGAAAGCAGACCGTAAACCGCCGCACTGCTGCAGTAGAGAGCCGAATTAACTCCGCATTCTGCGGCACATAACCATACATTTTTAGTCCCTTCGGAATTTACCTTGTTTAACTGTCCGATGGGAACATTTGACTTGACTGAAGCCGCGAAATGATAAACAGTACATACTCCATTCATTGCCTTTATCAGCGAATTTTTGTCAAGTATGTCAATTTTTACGGTTTCCGTGTTTTTTATGCCAATAAATTTATTTTCAAAGTATGAATTATGAACACCTGCCCTGACATCGAAACCTTTTTCGGAAAGCTTTTTTACAACCCAGCTTCCGATGAATCCAGAAGCACCAGTTACTAAAATTTTATTGTCATTCATATATTCCGCTTCTCTATATAATAATTGCCTATTGCGATACAGTCAATATCCGTTGACATAAAACAATTAATTGCATCTTTGGGTGAACAAACTATCGGTTCATTTCTGACATTAAATGAAGTGTTTAAAATGACGGGTATTGCCGTTAATTTTTTAAATTCAGTTAAGACTTTATGAAAAAGAAGGTTTGTTTTCTTCGAAACAGTCTGTATTCTTGATGTGCCGTCCACATGCGTAACGGCGGGTATAACACTGCGGTATTTTTCTTTCACGGGAACCACAAACAGCATAAAGGGTGAATTATACAGCCCTGTCATATCAAAATATTCATTTGCTTCTTCTTCCAGTACGGCGGGCGCAAAGGGCCTGAACAATTCTCTTCTTTTTACCTTTTTGTTAATACGGTCTTTCATATCAGGGTCCCTGGGATCTGCCAGAATACTTCTATTACCCAGTGCACGCGGACCGAACTCCATTCTGCCCTGAAACCAGCCTACAACTTTTCCATTGGCTATACCAAAAGCTACAGATGCGGCAATATCATCTTTTTTCACCCATCGGATTTTATCTTTAAACAAGTCCAGTGTATTCAGTATTTCCGCCGGACTATATTCAGGTCCCCAGTAAACATGTTCCCATTTGAATTTTTCCTGCAGACGGGATTTTTTTGTTTTTGTATAAGCATATAAAGCGGCACCGGCACAACAGCCTTCGTCGCTTGCCGCGGGCTGAATAAAAATATCATCAAACAGTCCTGAACGGGCAATTACTCCGTTCATAGTTGAATTCAGAGCAACACCTCCCGCCATACACAGTTTTCTGATTCCTGTTTGTGAACTGATATGTTTAAGAGTATGCATAACCGTCTCATTAAGCGTTTCCTGCAGTGAAGCCGCAATATCAGCGTGGTTTTGAGAAAAAGGTTCATCGAATTTTCCCGGAGCACCTAAATTTTTTAAAAGCAATTCTTTGAAGTCAGGTTTGCCGAGTATTTCCGTAGAATATTTTCCTGACTCACCCAATGTAACCAATGATTTAAAAAATTTTCTGTATTTTTCGGGGTTACCGTAAGAGGCAAGTCCCATAACTTTATACTCGTCGTCCAGTGTTCTGAAACCCAGAAAGACTGTTATAATAAGATACAGCGCACCGAGTGATGTCGGTATATATGCAGACTGAATTGTTTCGATTGAATTACCGTTTCCGGTTGCAAACAAAGAACTTTCCAGTTCACCCGTTCCGTCAATAGTGAGTATAACAGATTTGTCAAATCCGGACGGATAGAAAGCACTTGCGGCATGGGCTTTATGATGAGGAACCTGTATAAACTTCTTTGGTTTTTCACCCGTCATATATTCAAACTGTCCGAGAAGTGTTTTTTTATTCATCATACCGTCATAAATAATCTGATATGACTGATTAACGCGCAAGAAATCTTCTTCCGGAATATAAGGTCTTAAAAGCTCTGCCCTTTTTCGGATTATCGGGCGGGTAAATTTACAATAGTGTGCAACCAGGTCCACGTCTTTTATGGTTATGTTTGCTTTCTGCAGACAATAATTTATCGAATGCCGTGGAAGGAGTGTATTTCCCGCAAGATTAAGAGAGTGTTTAATCCGTGTAAATCTTTCTTCCGAAGCACAGGCAATAACTTCACCGTTCAAAAGTAAACATGCCGAAGCATCATGACCGAAATACCCCAGCGGAAACATTGAAAACGGGACTTCACCTTCCCTGAAGCTGAAAATATTCTCAAAATCCTGATTTGTTTTTGCAAACGGACTTCTGATACCTTTTCCCGGTCTGGTATTCCTTGTAAATCCGCAATATCCTAATGTAAACATTTACTGTTTCCCCTTTTTGAAGCAGTTTTATTCAGACAAACAAAATATCTTTCGGGTTTTATCAGAAGATCCAGAGCAATGAGTCTATCGGTTCTATTAAGCCTCCTGAATTTATTAAGCAATATTTTTGAACCGGTGAATTCAGATATATCTTCATTGAAACCCAGTAAATTTTCAAACTCAAAACCCGCGGAATCAACAACACCTATAAGCGTTTCCATGTCAATCAGTATCTCGTGAGGGTTCAGGAACTGGTCTGCAATCCAAACGGGACCTTCTATTGTTTTTTTCTGCATATAAGCCGTATTTTCATCACCGGTCAGGTCTTCCAACGGATTTATTTTATGTATTTGATTCAGAAATTCTTTTGCCAGATGAATCTCGTCTTTCGTTTTGGGTTTAGCGTTTATCAGCATATCGAGAAAACGCATATTTAAAGAATGTTTATATCTTCCGTGTTTTGCATAAATCCATAAATACAATTTCCCGTTATTCTTGAGACATTTATTAAGATTCAGAAGAACTTTCTTCATATTTGCAGTATGATGCAAAACACCGAGGCACAATACAATATCAAACTTACGGGTGTATGGCAACGGTTTCAATAAATTCCATTTGCGGAAATGAATGTTCCTCAGACCCTTTTCGGAAGACAGTTTCTTTGCCTTTTCCAGAGATGCTTTTGAATTATCAACACCGTAAAATTCAATGTTCCTGTACATACCTGCAAGTGAAACGGAAGTATTTCCCGTACCGCATCCTGCATCGAGTACGCGGACCGTCTGCACTTTGTTGTTCTTTGAACAATCTTTAATACTTCCCGAAAATCTTCTTAAAAAAATGAGACCGTCCCGGTCAATGGGTCTGTTACCCGGGAATTGAAATTTTTCATAAAAATTTCTGCTCTTTTGTGTTATTTCTTTTTCAGACATAAAATTCGCTTTTCTTGGAAAATTTTTCCGCTACCGCAAAATATCTTTTTAAAATCCGTCCTGCTGTTTCATCATT
>JAPLFI010000219.1 GCA_026390755.1 Ignavibacteriota bacterium | reverse complement strand
TTGAAGCACGTGCCGACAGGTGGTTTGTGAACTTTACACACGAAGAAGTTGATATGCTTCTTGAAGAACTCAAAGGAACGGCAAAAGCAACGCTTACTTCCGAAACACTTACGGTAAGGTAAATTTGTCTTACTGATTTTTTAAAAACAAATATTATCAGTGGACATGTAATATTATTGTACGTACATATTTTTTTTAGTTTTTTGTGAAAATATCACACTCTGTTCATAAAGCTGATTTTCTTTAATGTCTTTGCTTTAAAACTTTCGATGGTTTCCGCGCTGAGCATTTCATAAGCCTGTGTGCGGAGTTTGCCCCATTTATTGTGTACGGGACACGGATGTTCGGGTGAGCATTCCGGAAATCCAATCACACAGCTTTTAAACATTGCCAGTCCGTCAATCGCTTCTACAATATCAAGGAGCCTGATTTTTGAAGCAGGTTTGCCGAGTAAAAAACCGCCCGAATTTCCTTTCTTTGATTTAATTATTTTACTTGCCGTAAGGCTCTGGAGAATTTTTGAAACGAATTCTTTGGGTATCTTAAGCTTTCTTGATATCTCTTCCGACGGTGATTTTTCGTCCTTTCCAAGCGTGGCTAAGTACAGCACCGCCTGAAGTCCGTATTCACATTTCTTTGAAAAGATTACTGTCATAGTGGAATTTTCCCCCGTTTAATGAATCAGATTATTAAATCTTATTAAAACTACTGTTTCTGTCCGATTTGTTCAAGTGGAATTATAAGCCCCGCAAATAAACAAAAAGGGGACTCTCTAAGCTCCCCTTTAACACTTAACACTTACACTAAACTCTAAATTTACGGTGCTACGTTCCCGCCCAGATATTTTCCGAAAAATTTCTCCATTGCGCCGTAGAAATCATAACGGTTTTCCTGATTCCTGAATCCGTGTCCTTCGTTATCTTTCACCATATATTCAACTTCAATTCCGCGTTTCTTTAATGCGTCAACCATCTGGTCAGATTCATCCACGTTAACTCTCGGATCTTTCCGTCCCTGCGCTATGAAAAGCGGAGCTTTTATTTTATCTGCATGAAAGACAGGCGATACTTTCTCGAATAATTCTTTATCTTTTTCGGGGTCGCCCACCATTTCATACATCATCTTGCGGAACGGCTCCCAGTATGGAGGAATAGTTTTCATGAAAGTGAACATGTTGGAAACACCAACGTAGTCAACCGCGCATGTGTATAAATCCGGTGTATAGGTAATTCCCGCAAGTGTTGCATATCCGCCGTAACTTCCGCCGTAAATTGCCACCTTTTTCGGATCGGCTATTCCCTGGTCAACTAACCATTTCACTCCGTCGGAAATATCGTCCTGCATCTTTAATCCCCATTCACGGAAAGAAGCTTCCCAGAATTTTTTCCCGTATCCCGTCGAGCCCCGGAAGTTCATTTGCAGTACTGCATATCCGCGATTCGCGAGAAACTGAATTTCCGGATTGTATCCCCAGTTATCCCTTGCCCAGGGTCCGCCGTGCGGATTAATTACTACCGGCAGATTCTTTGCCTCTTTACCGTTCGGCAAAGTCAGGTATCCGTTAATCGTCAGACCGTCGCGCGATGTATATTGAACTGGTTTTTGTATTGAAAGTTCTTTTTCGTTTATCCACGGACTTACTTCCGCAACCTTAGTCAGCTTATCAGTGTTCATATCGTAAAAATAATATGCTCCGAGCGAGCGGTCGGAATATGTCCTAACAAGAAATTTATCTTCATCCTTATTCGTACCGGTGATTACGACTTCGTAATCGCCGAGCTCTTTCTTAATGCGGTTGTAACGGTCTTCGGCGATTTTATCGAGGAATTTCAGTTTGCGCTTGTCTGTTGTGTAAGAAATCGCCGTAAGCACTTTACGCTTTTTCGAATAGCTCAGTCCCGAAACGTCAACGTCAGGATTCTCATACATCATCTCAAGTTCCTTTCCGTTTGCAATGTCGAATTTGACTATTGCGGCTTTATCACGGTTTAGGTTTGATGAAGCGTATATGTATTTATTGTCAAATGTGAAAAACAACGGGTCCACAGCGTCGCGGAAGTTTGTCGAAAGCACTTCGCGGAAAGGCTGTGATTCATCGTCACGGTACATTAAAACACTGTTAACTCCGTCGCTTCCTGCTGCCATGCGGAGCTTACCGTCGTGGTCAGTAATCCATCCCATTATGTTCCCGGGATTTTCGGCAATCATTTTCATATCGCCCGTTTTAAGGTTGATGCGGTAAACGTCAAATGCCGCCGGATCGCGCTGATTCATTGATATCAGCATTTCATCGTCAATATTTTCAAGATCGTCCACAACTTCCGCCCTAACTTTTTCGGCAGGTGTCAGCATCTTAAGATTTTTCCCGTCGCGCTCGACCGAAAAAAGTTTGAAATTCTCGTCTCCACCTTTATCCTGAGCGTAAACAATACGGTTGTTTCCTTTCCAGAAATATGAAGTTATATCGCGCTCCGTTGCCTCCGTAACGCGCACAGCTTTATCAGTGCCTGCCTCCTGAATGAAAATATTCAGGCGGTTTTCCCACGGTGCAAGGTATGAAAAGTATTTCCCGTCGGGAGAAATCTGGTAACCCGTTTTCTCAGGATTACGGAAAAAGTCTTTCAGCGGAATCAGAGGAGTTTGTGCAAACAGTTGTGTTGTCATTAGTGATAATAAAATAAAAACACTAAGATAAGAGATTTTCTTGTACATAAACATGTATTAAAGTTAATAATTTGTGTGGTTTTAATATGATATACGGTAAAATTCAGAATTTTGTTACGTAATTAAAGGGAAAAATTCGTGAATAATCGAAACACTTAACACTTAACATTACTTTTTTGTCATCCTGAACTTGTTTCAGGATCACACTTAACACTACTTTTTTGTCATCCAGAACTTGTTTCAGGATCACACTTAACACTTAACACTTAACACTTAACACTTAACACTTAACACTTATTATTATCTGATTTTAAACAGCGTATAAATTATCTCCAGCTTCTCCTGCAGGTGTTTATTATGATATTCACCCTGCGGTGTATCCGGCATAAGACTGAAATCTTCCGATATTAGCCGCAATCTGTCCCAGATTTGCCATCTGTGCCGGAATGTTTCGTTATGCATTCGCTTTACAGCGTCTATTTCACCACTCGTGAATTGGTTCGGATTCAACCTTTCTTTAGCGTAATTCGAGTCAATCCTGAAATACTCAATTTTCGCCGCATGAAAAATCTTGAATATATCATCTTCCCGGTCAACTCCGATTTTGTTCAGAGATTGCCTTAGCTCCGATTGATTCTCAAACACTTTATTTTCAAGCGGTTTCAGCCTTATTGCGCGTACGCCGGTTTTCTCAATTTCGGTCAGTACCGGAACGGTGATTTCAAACGTCAGCGGGTCATATACTTTTGCCTGAAAAACGTTCTGCACAATAAAAAGAGAAATAAAAGAAATTATTCCCGCGGCAACCGGCGTTATCAGCCACCCCAACCCAATCTTGCCGAGAATCTGATAATTAATATACCGTCCGCCCTTGGCAAACCCTATGCCTAACACAGCTCCCACCATTGCCTGCGTTATTGATACCGGCACAAGCGGAAAAGCCGGCAGTCCGGCCGAGCTCATTAGTCTGTCTAATGTGGTTGATGAAAACAAAAACAGTACTATCGAAGCCGCCAGCACCGATGAAAGGGCCGAGAGGGGAGTCAGTTTGTATATCTTCGTGCCGATTGTAGAGATGGTTTTATTGGAATATGTTATTATTCCCACTGCCATCGAGCAGGCTCCTGCGAAGAATAACTGTTCAACTCCCGAAATTGTAACTCCGAATATTTTCACATCCTGAAACGGCGACGATGTGATAAATACACCCACAACTTTCGCAATGTTATTAGCCCCCAGCGCGTAAGCGCCGAACCCTGCCACTATCAGAAAAGCAATGCGTGTATATTGGTCAAGCCGCAATATATGCATACTCGATTTCTTTATATAAGCCCTCAGCAGATAATATATTGAAAAAGAAAGCGCGCAGGCAAGCAACGGATTGACAATCCATGAAAGAACGATATTGATTAAGGAGTTTATATCGGTAGGCGATGATGTGAAAAGATTCCAGCCTAAAATTGCCCCTACGATTGCCTGTGAAACGGATACTGGCAGGCTCCGCCGTATCAGTAAAAACACTGTCAGAGCCGCGGCTAATGCAACGGTGAATGATCCTGCAATTGCGTTTACGTCACCCAGGACTCCCAGTGTATGCGTAGTTCCCGCTCCCCCGAAAACCGCTCCAAGGATTATGAATATTGACGCAACAATTGCGGCAGTAGTGAATCTCACCATCTTAGTACTAACTGCCGCGCCGAATATATTAGCCGCGTCGTTAGCGCCTAAAGACCATCCTAAGAATAACCCGCTTGTAAGATATAACCAGATCATATACTATCCGTACCTCTTAATCACTGCAATAGAAAGTCTGTCGCATACATCTTCTGCCGCGTCCGCAATGCCCTCTATGTTATGTGCGAAATACCGCATGTGAATCTTACGCGCCAGGTCAAGCTCACCGTCCTGAAAAATTGTACGTTTAAGACGATCGGCAAATTTATCCGATTCTTTTTCGAAAAATATGGTTTTGTTAATATAATCCCTTACAGAATGCATTTCCGAAAAATATGAACGCACTGCCGAAACCATTGCCTCTACTGCGGAAACGGACACATCGGTTAATTCCGAAAATGTCTGAACGTACTGCTCAGCGATGTAGGGCGTTTCAACAGAAAACTGAAAAAGAGTTCCCTTCGCGAAATTCAATACCTTATCTGAACTTTCCAGCAGCCCCAGTACGTCACCGCGATGCTCGGGAATCAGTGTATGCATATATAGCTGTGTTTCAACCAGCCTCCTCAGCGCATCCGCCTGATTCTCGACTGCATCAATTTCTTCAAGTGTTTTCTCAAACATGTCGAGTATGCGGTTAAGATAATATCTGACCCCCTGCTTAAAAAGCAAACCTCCGTTAAGTACTTTATCCAGAAACTCGTCAATCTGCAGTTCAAGTTTTTTTGATTTTTTATCCAGCATTTTTGAAATATCTTTAA
>JAPLFI010000534.1 GCA_026390755.1 Ignavibacteriota bacterium | reverse complement strand
AACGGCACTGAACAAGCTTAGCTGGGTATCAGAGACATCATTTTCCGTTATACGGACTCTGCATGAAAAATTGAGTATATTTTCCTTATCATGTTTGAAGCTGAAAGAAACGGAATAATCATCGTTAGTATTCATACGAAACTTTTTACCAAAGATAATTTTTAAAAAATTCAAAGCAGAAGAAAACTCCTGCGAGGTATAATCAACAGCAGAAGCGACGCATTTAGATTCTTCGTGTTTATTGAATGTTAAATTTTGTAAGATTGACATTTATTTTAAGTGTTAAGTATTAAGTGTTAAGTGTTAAGTGTTAAGTGTTAAGTGTTAAGTTTTAAGTGTTAAGTTTTAAGTGTTAAGTTTTAAGTGATTAAGTTTTTAAATATGCTTTTAGGAAATTAACTGTATTTAAAGGGAAAGAGCCTGAATTAATCATCCAATCGCAATAAACTTCATGCTCAGAAATTAATTCATCCTTAAATTTGCCGAAAGTAAAAATCGGATGCCTAAGTTCATTAAATCCAATTAAACCGGCAATATCAGCCGTATCGGTTGTAAGGTCTGAAAACTTTTCAAGATCTTCCGAATGAGCGATTAACATATTAGTAAGAAGTTCATAACAAGCACGAGCATCAGCATAGGCGTTATGAGCTATGAGCTTATAATCAGGGCAATAACGAGACAAGGCGGCTGAAAGAGTACGAGGATTGAATTTATAAACAAGCTTTAAAAGGTCTATAATTTCAAGATAAGGGGGCATTGTCATATTGCACCGGTTGAATTCATATTCGAGAATAGGCAAGTCAAAATTCGTCAAGTTATAACCGGCAAAATGACAACCCGACATAAAATCACTGATTGAATCAGCAACATCAATAAAAGACGGTTTATCTTTTAAAAAGTCATTACTGATATGATGAACGGCGAAAGCTTCTGCAGAAACCGGAACAGCGGGTTTAATATAAACAGAAAACTCCTTTGTGGACCGGTCGGGAAAAACCTTAAATGCACCGAATTGAATAACGCGGGCATCCTTAACAACCTTACCGGTAGTTTCGACATCGAGAAAAACTATAGGATCTTTATTTACCATAGGAATAATTTTTAAAATTTACTTTATTTAATTTTTGAAAAATCCATTTATCAACTAAATCTTTCCAAGGTTCACCGACCCCCTGGACTAACCATTTACGGTTTTGATTGAAGCCAAAAAATCTATTAGCTTCAGCTTCGTCATACCCGCGGGATTTAAACTCGGTTACAACATCGCAAAGATCAGGAATGTCGTTCACTTTCACTTTCATATTCCTTTCACTTTCACTTTCACTTTCACTTTTTCGAAGGGTTATAATTTCAGAAAAAAATAAATTAAAGTGTTTCGAATGCATTAGAACGGTTTGCAAAGGGTTCGGAAGGGTTACGAATAAGGAATGAGCGCCTTTGAGCATATTAGAATTAAAAGACTGGTTTTTAAGAAAATTCAGCAAGACGACATAACCGGAATCAAAAATGATTCTATCATCTTTTTGAAATTTGAGCAAAATAGCGGAGACCTCAGAAGAGCGCAAGCCGGTATCGAAGCAAATCCGGTTAAGAGTTATCTCATAAATACCGATAAGATTACAGAGCGGATTTGTGAGCAAATAAAGGAATAAAAGTTTTTCCTTTGGTTTAAGCTTAATAACATAAGAATCGTCCCAAAAATGGACATTAATGGAACGCAAACGAACCTTAGGTTTTTTGTTTTCCATAGGACAAATAAAATTTAATTGAATCTCTGATAACATCAGAAATTTTGTAATTAGATTTAACGGATGTTAACTTTACAAGTTTTGAATAAACAGCTTTAGAGCATCTGAAATGCAGACCAACTTCAAGCTTTTCCTTGGGTGTTTTGTTCATAAGTTTTATTAATATTAAAGTTAGAAATAAAAGAATCTATTTGTTTTTCGAGATTTTTAGAATTTATTAATGCGGAATTATTACGAGTACGGAAATATTCTTTTTGAGCAGAACGCATTTGCGAGACAACATCGAGAAAACCGATTAAAGTAAGAAGAGTTTGTTCTTTATCCATCATCAAAATATTGTATTTTAAAAATTAGTCAAGTTTTTAAAAAACCCGCCCGGCACGAGAAAACCGGACGGGAGCAAAGGAGAGCTGAAAAACTCCCTTTTTTTTAATCATCCGCTAAACGGCTTTTTTCTGCGCCGGCGGCGGAACATCGGCGTAATGTTTCTTTTTATCGAACTCGGATGCTTTATCGTGGAACTTTTGTTTATGGTTAATTTGCTCAAGAGGCAAAAGGGTTTCGAAATAGGCAACCATTTGCTTAGGTGTAAATAATTTATCAAACTTAACCTGGTCGAAAGCATCATTACCGGATTTGCCGGGTTTTTTCACATCTAAATTTGCCTGTTTAGGTTCGACAGGTTTCAAATTATCTTTTTTGAAAGCTTTTGTGTTACTGTTACTTGATTCATTGGCGTCAGTATCTTCATCAGCGACAGTACCGGTAATAAGGCTGATTTGATATCGTTTCTTATAGCTAAGTTCGGCGGCAAAATCCTGATTAGACATTTGAAAACTAACGATTTTCCCGTCGGAAGTGATTTTTTGAGAATGAGTAAAGACCTCAATAGAAGATTTCAGCTGTTCACCGGACACATGATTTAAAAACGTGTGCAGGAAAGTACGGTTTTCGATTACCTCAGTGGATTGAAAAACAGACAAACCGTGTTTACTTAGGCACGGTCTCAGGGTTTGGATGATGTTACTAAGGGTAGCATACTGAAAAGAATAAGTACCGCCGGATTTGGTTTGGACTTTAACCGTAGCGTCGAACTTAATTTGTTCGTATTCTTGCTGGAAATTCGCAAGAGAGGTGAAGATTTTGCAGTTTTGCGGGTTTTCGGTTGACATTTTTTTTCTCCTGTTTGCTTTTTTAAATTGACAATTTAATTAAAAAATAGTATTGTGTAGTAACTTTGTACTACTAAATTAGCATTACTGTAAATATATGTCAAGTCATTTTACAGTAAGCATTAATAAAAAAAGCGGGGGTTAAAAATGGCAATCAGCAATAAAAAATATCTCGAGACATACAATCGGGAAAAAAACAAAGGAATAAACGAGGTAAGCAAAAAGATACTGAAGGCGCTTAAAACGAGAGGAATAACCACATACCAAATTGAAAAAGACACAGGAATATACGCATCAACGCTTGAGAATGCATTCCAGTTAAAAGGCAGTTGGAGGAATGCCGTAATATTGATGAAGGTAGCAGATTATTTAAAAATGGATATCAATGAATTATTACCGGGGACAAGAACAAATCAGCCGCAAGCATTACAAGAGCGTATAAACGAACTTGAGAAAAAGAACGAGGAATTAAGAAAAACCGTTGAAGAAAAAGACCAGGCATTAAAGATTATAAGGAAAGTAATGCGGTGAAAAGACACGCGGTAAAGGAAAATGGAAAGAGCAGAGCTTAGCTAAAAAAAAGCGAGGGAGAAGCAATATAATAATAAGATAGATAGGTTACATATTTGTAAAAAACCCGATGACTCTTAATCATCGGGTCGGGGGTTCGAGTCCCCCCGAGTGTACAGAAGGGAATCCCTGTAAATACTGAGTTTACAGGGATTTTTTTTATATTCCTAACAGTTTTGTTTATTTGTATATATTTTACAGGATTATGCATACTCAACGAAAAACATTCAGCGAACGATTTCATTCCACGCCTTTGGTGAAAATAATTCATAAAATGTCTGCCTGTAACCCGAATAGTAAAACGCACCCCATGCAGGCGTTGCCGGATAAAAATATAATTCGTTAGTACTCAGGTCAATCACTCCGGGGAACTCTGCGGAAGCAAAATGCTTGCTGCAGTACGTCCTTATAAAATCCGCGAGTTCATTGTTTATCACGTTCACTGCCATCATGGGATATGCTGTCAGGTGAGCTCCCAGGCCTACAAGCCCGCCTTTAAATATTTTCATGGCATATTTAAAGCATTCACTGCTGAACTGCGCAAATACAGCAACATCAGGAGGTTTCTCATAATGCTTT
>JAPLFI010000239.1 GCA_026390755.1 Ignavibacteriota bacterium | reverse complement strand
GATAACCGAGTACCTCCACGAGAATCCGAATGTAAGGGCGAGAACGCTTTTTGCGACACATTACCACGAGCTGAATTCGCTTGCTGATATGTACGAGCGGATTAAGAATTACCGCGTGGAAGTGAGAGAGTATAATGATAAAGTGATATTTCTGAGAAAGATAACCGAAGGCACAGCCGACCACAGCTACGGAATACAGGTGGCGCAGATGGCGGGACTGCCGGAGTCGGTGACACAGCGCGCAAAAGAGATTTTAAAGACGTTTGAAGATAAGGAATACAGGCGCAGGCACAGGGATGATATACAGATTAGTTTATTTGAGGTTGGGCGGAAAGACACGATGAAAAAGCGTATTCGCGAAGTTGATATTGATAATATAACACCGGTTGAAGCGCTGAATATACTGAAAAAGCTGAAAGAAGATTCGGAATAAAAACGAAGAGCGTTAGCCACAGATTCACAGAAAAAAACAAAAGGACATCAGACACGAATTAACACTAATTATAACGAATTAAAAGATTTTTTAGAATAAGAAGAAAGAGATTTTAACAATAATTAATTTAAGATAAATGGACGGAAACGGACTGATACTTCTGGAAATTAAGAACAGAATAGGAATTGTTACGCTTAATAATCCCGAAAAACGCAATGCGCTGAGCAAAGATTTATTGAACGAACTGCTGTCAACTTTCAGCGAACTTAAGAATCTAAAAATACGCGTTGTTATACTGCGCGCGCATAAAGACGCTAAGGTCTGGTCGGCGGGGCACGACGTGAACGAGCTTCCGCTGGGTGAAGACCCGATAGGATTTGAGAACCCGCTCGAAGAAACACTCAGATGCATACCGGAATATCCCGGACCCGTAATCGCTCTCGTACAGGGCGGAGTATGGGGCGGGGCATGCGACCTTGCCTTATCCTGCGATATGATTATAGGAGACCCTACAAGCACGTTCGCAATGACTCCCGCGAAACTCGGCGTGCCTTATAACGCAACGGGTATTCTGAATTTTATTAACAGAATCGGTTTAAGCCAGGCAAAGGAAATGTTTTATACCGGTGCACCGGTTGACGCGGATACGGCTCTTCATTTCGGAGTACTGAATCATTCGGAGTACTGAATCACATTATACCGTCGGAAGAGATTGATAATTTCACATTTGAACTCGCCGAAAAAATTGCTCTGAACTCCCCTCTTTCGATAGCAGTAATAAAAGAACAGTTCAGGATACTTACCGGTTCAGTGCCGTTAACTCCAGAAGCTTTTGAAAGGATTGAAGCGCTGAGAAAGCGCGTCTATTGCAGCGGCGACTATAAAGAAGGATTAAAAGCATTTAAAGAGAAGAGAAAACCCGAATTTAAGGGCGAATAAATAATCTTCGCAGAAGAAAAAATTAATTTAAACCGGAAAGATTCTTCAAAATGTTCAGGTAGTGAGTTAGAGTCAAAATCATTTAACGTAAACAAAAAAAGTTCCGCTTAGGGTCTATGGATTTTCGATGCTCTTTTTGCATTGCAAGCAAATAGTCATCAAAATTGTAATTTTGAAACAAACATAGTATTTTGAAATTCTTATGAAAATAATAAAGAGAGAAAGTATGGGATTATATGGTTACGGGTAAAAATTTGCACAAATATCAGCATCATAACATCTAAAAACACAATTATTATCGACAGTCCCATCTTTAAGTAATGGAATTTATCCATAAATCCTGATAAGGCAAAGTGTATAAGATTACCGCATAGCCCCCAGTACTAAAATCTGTCTCAAAATGAGAAAATCTGTCTCAAAATGAGAAAATATTTAGAGATACATTTCGAATAGAGGCTATAAATGAACTTTATATTTGGTACGGAAATTGCACAAATAAGTTAAAATTATGATTAAAAATATGAGAATAAATTATCAACCATATAAAAGAGTTCCACGTCCTATTAAAAAAATAAGACTAAATATATGCCTGACCATTTAAAGTAATAATCATAATATTGAAAAATGGAGACCAGAAACCATTTCAAAAACGGGGCAAATCCGAAAAGCCTTATGAGTAGGAAATAAATGAAAGGATATGATGAAAACATTATTGAGAATTACCAATGTAATTTTTGTTCTGTTGTTCTTATTTACACTTACCGCTTGCAATAATTCTGATCCAACAGGTCCATCAACCACTGTAATAAACCCGTTTAGCAATGGCGGGACTGAAAGGAATATGATTGTTATTATGAGCGATATGCATCTTGGTGCCGATCTCAGTTATGCTGAGTGCAAGAATAACCTTGCAGCTCTTGAAAAATTGATTAAACAGATAAAGGTTTCTCCGAATGTTAAAGAACTTGTTATCGCCGGAGATTTGGTTGATGAGTGGTTTGTGCCGGCTACAACAAATACTTATCAGGGATTAGGTCAGGCTGATTTTGTAAGCCGTCTTGCGACAACCAACAGTGGTGTGTTTGCTGCATTAAATAGTGTAATTCAGGAAGGGCTGATATTAGTCACTTATGTCCCCGGCAATCACGATTTAGCAATTACGGCGGCAAGTATTGAAAGTGTCCTTCCGGGGATAAATCAAGCCCGGGATGCTGTGCTTGGTTTAGGTACATATTCACCTGTTGCTTACCCTAAAATAGCCATTGAACACGGGCACCGCTACAATTTCTTTTGTTCTCCTGACCCGTTCTCTAACCAAACTGTTGCACCGGGCACCATAATGCCTCCGGGGTATTTTTTCACAAGAATAGGCGCTCTTGCTTATATACAAGGAAATCAGCCTCCGGGCGATACCACACCGGTTGTTACTCCAAACACATCGGGCGGTAACTCACAGGATTATCTTTATCGGTATTGGAAGGATTGGTATATGACACTGAATATGTTCCCGATATCTAATAGATTTGATGAGAATCTTATTGTAACAAATATGAATGGATTCACAGGGACATATAAAGTAAACGATCTTATTCCTTTTCAATCATCTCCGGGCGGATTTATAGATGTGAATCTTTACAATGGGATTCAAGACAATTGGGATTTAAGACAAACTTATAATAGTGTACCTATTCATATTAATACTGGTCTTGCAATCGATTCTGTTAATTCAAATACATGGACCGACTATCAGTCAGAGTTGCAGTACTTTATGAATCCTGCCTCAAATAAAAGACTGGTTGTATTTGGTCATACTCATGTGCCTAAAATTAGTTCGTATCAGAATTATGTTAATGAGAAATGCATTTATGCGAATTCAGGAACATGGATTGACAATAATCCAAACCAGACAACAATGAATTTTGTAGTGATAACACCACAGGGTGCTGAAGTTTCTTCTCAAACTTTAGTAAAGCTGTACAATTTTGAGCATGAAGTTGTAACTAAAATGAATGAAAACTCATTGCGTTTTTAGCGATAAACAGATGAAGTTGAGTTAATTTCGTTGGGTAACAAGGGGCATGAGAACATGACATTATTTGAGGGAAGTGCGTTGTCATATAAATATTATATAAGAACTGATTATTACTTTACAATGTGATTTATTTTGACAATATTCATTAAATTTTAAATTAAAAGGATATGACAGATTTACAATCAAACTTAGACAAAATCAAATCCGGTGAATCTTTTTTAGAAAAGATTAAAAGATATATACCCGGATATGACGGATACCTCAACCGCGACAATTCAAGGGAACTCGACACACTGCTGAGAAATCAGCTTGCTTTAAAGCTTGAGCAGAACAAAGTGAAAATCGCAAACACGGTTTCCAGCCTTTCGAAACAAGGTAAGCTTTTTGAAACTTCGGATATTGATAAAATTGACAAAAAGAATGAAAACGCTATCGCTAAGTTCAAATCAGCCGCACGCGGCTACAGCGGGGCTTTTGACGTGGTGAAAATTAAGGAGGAAAAACTTAAGATGCTTTACGATTTCGATTCTTCTCTGTTATTATATACCGATACGCTAAATGCTTTATTCGCGGAACTTGAATCCAACAGCTTGGCAAACATTCCTATTGCCGAAGTAGTAGGCAAACTCGGCAGGACTCTCGACGAACTGCTTT
>JAPLFI010000476.1 GCA_026390755.1 Ignavibacteriota bacterium | reverse complement strand
CAAATGTAACAATATCCGTCTCTGATAACGGAGTTGGGATAACTCAAAATTCATTGGGGAAATTATTCGATAAATCACTAATATATACTACAAACGGAACAGCCGACGAAAAAGGATCAGGGCTGGGTTTATTGCTATGTAAAGAATTTGTGGAAAAACACGGCGGTAAAATTTGGGTCGAAAGTGAAAAAGGTAAAGGCTCGGTGTTTTATTTCACTATACCCTGCAAAATTCCCTGCTCGGCTGAAACGGAAGAACAAATCGTAATCAAAAATGTTGTTTCGGCAGAGGGTAAAGATGATGTAGAAGTTCAGATTAAAAAACTGAAAATACTGATCGTAGAAGACGATGTGCCGTCGGAAAAACTGCTTACTAAAGCGGTTGATATGTTTGATAAAGAAGTTTCAGTAGTAAGAACCGGACTTGAAGCCGTTGAAGCTTGTCGCAATAATCCTGATATAGATTTGGTACTGATGGATATTAAAATACCCGAAATGAACGGATATGAAGCCGCCAGGCAAATCCGTCAGTTTAATAAAGATGTTATCATTATTGTACAAACAGCCGAAGCATTGACAAGCGGCAGCGAAGAAGCAATAGAGGCTGGATGTAATGATTATATTTCAAAACCCATCATAAAAGATGAATTACTGGCAATGATAATAAAACACCAAAAAAAAACGTCCCTTTAGAATACCATCAGTTTTTTAAAAATTCTTCGTTAATTATTTACAGCATTTCTTCCCCGCAAATATTTTAATCTTGACTTTAATTTCTATTAACTTTACAATTGCGTAATTAGTGTGAGCCTATGTTTATTTGTTGCAAAAAATGTCCGGTAATACACAGAATTATATGATTAATCTAATTACATTTAGCTTAACCCCCAATCTCTGTATAAATCTCGAAAAATATCTCCATATTGAAAAATCTTTTCTCATTTTGAGAAAATTTTCTCATTTTGAGAAAATTGAATTTATGAATTTTTCAGATTTGGGCGATTTCAGCTCTTTTTTAATGTTATTTTTTGGAAAATGTTTGGCACAAAAATTGCATATTAAAAATTAAGTCACATATTTCTAATCAAAAAAAAATGCTATGGAAAATGAAACTCAAATCAAAGTCAGAGGATTTTTCCCCAAAGGGATGACTTCGGCTCAAAAGTTAATCATGGGTATAACATTGTTTTTCTTACTGATTTTTATTTACATGCTTGCAAGTCTTCTGCTTACAAGTGTAGTCAAATTGCCAGCACTTCCGGGCGGACTTTATTTTAAAGTGATATTTCTCTCAACTATGACTCTTCTCTATTTCGCATACATGAGAGGATGGAAAACAGCATTGTCAGTAGTGGTTTTCTTTGCAATATTTTGCTGGGCAGTGGAGGATTTGTCCATTCATACAGGTTTTCCTTTCGGTCACTATTATTATTCTGATATGCTCGGTTTTAAAATTGACGTTACTCCCGCACTTCTCGGTTTTAATTATTTCTGGATGCTCGTTGTCCCGTCGTATTTTATTGCTAATCTGATAACCGACGGTACACCGTTCAGTTCTGCAAAAACAATTAAAGGAATTCTTTTCACTGCATTTATTTCTGCAATTATTGTAGCGGGAATAGATATGGTTGCTGACCCGCTGGATGCAACGCGGTTTCACGAATGGGTCTGGACAAAAAATAATTACCTCGGTTATTACGGAATTCCTTACGTCAATTTTCTTGGATATATAATTGCTATGACACCGGCATATTTTGTATTGAAAATGATTGAAAGGAAATTTGATGCAAAACCAATTGGACCGCTGAGTTTCTGTATAGTCGCAATTCCGCTTTTAATTTATTTTATCAGTTTTTTATTGTACTCAGTGCCGGGACTTGCCGGAGTATTCCTGGTTGGTCTTTTTACTATGGTATTCCCGCTGATTCTCGCAATTAATAAACTGCTGAGATATTTTAATAACAATACTATAAACAATTAATCTGAAAGGACAATTTATATGATAGTTGCAGGTTGTGATTTAGGCTCAACTACCGGTAAAGCCGCGATTATGATAGATGACCAAATCTTCTGCGGTGATATTATTCCCGCTACCACTAAACCCGCCGTGACGGCTACACTCGCTATAGACAGCGCAATTAAAAATGCGGGACTAAACTCATTGGATGATATTGAATATGTTATCGGTACTGGTTACGGTCGTCAGAAAGTACCCTTTGCGACTGAAGATATTTCCGAGATATCCTGCCACGGAAGAGGTGCCTTCTGGGCACTGCCTTCTGTACGGACCATCATTGATATAGGCGGTCAGGATTGTAAGGCAATATCAATTAGCGATAAAGGCGTCGTTACTCAGTTCGAAATGAATGAACGGTGTGCCGCCGGAACAGGACGATTTTTTCAGGTTATGGCAAAAGTGCTCACCTGCGGACTCGACGGAATCGGCTCTTTATCTAATATAAGCGAAACAGCCGTCAGTATCAGTAACCTGTGCAGTGTGTTTGCCGAGTCAGAAGTAATAACTTTGATAAACAACGAAGTTCCGTTACCTGATATTATTACGGGTATCAACCAGTCCGTTGCAAAGCGGGTTGTCTCTCTCGTCAGAAGAGTCGGAATACATGACGATGTCACACTTACCGGCGGATGCTCTAAAAATCTGGGTTTGAAGAAAGCCCTGGAAGTATTGCTCGGTACAACTATTAAGCCGTTGCCCGTTGACCCGCAATCCATCGGTGCAATCGGTGCCGCCGTCTTTGCAAAGGAAAGACTCCTTGCAAAATTAGCAAAAGCAACAAGTGTTAAGTGTTAAGTGTTATCTGAAAAAGTTTTTCAAACAAAAAATGGAAAATAAAACAAATACTTTAGAAAAATTATCAAAAATTGCGGGTGAAATAATGAATCCCGCTTTACAGGACTGGCAAAGCAGGGGAGGCAAAATTATCGGCTATTTCTGTCCCTTCATACCCGAAGAAATCATAATCGCCGGTGGCTTTCTTCCCTATAAAATCCGAGGAATCGGAAGTGACGACACATCGGAAGCCGACGAATACTTCGATACTAAAAATTGCAGTTTCGTCCGCCACTGCTTCAATCATGCATTGCTTGGAAAATTCGATTTTCTCTCTGCAATGATCGTCGGTACGGGCTGTGATCATACCCGCCGAATATTCGATAACTGGCAGATTGCCCCGCTGAAAACAAAACTTGTTTACCTCCTCGACCACCCGCGTACTATGGGTACCGAAGGTATGGAGGATACAATTATTAACTATTACCGCGCTCAGCTCGCTAAGATGAAAGAGTATCTGGAAAATAACTTTGGTGTCGAAATTACCGTCCCGAAACTCCGCAGTGCAATAAAGCTGTGTAATGAAACAAGATTATTACAGAAAAAACTTTATGAGCTGAGAAAAGTTGAAAATCCGCCGATTACCGCCGCCGAAGTGGCTTCAGTTTTAATGGCAGGAGCTTCAATGCCGAAAGAAGAGTATAACGAGGATTTAAAAATGATGCTGAAACAAGTTCAGCATGACAAGGATAGGGTTCAACGAGATTATCGCGCACGGTTGATGATTATCGGTCCGGCAATTGAAGACCCGGTGTTTTACAGTCTTTTTGAAGAGAACGGCGGGGAAATTGTTATTGACGATACATGTTTCGGCGCAAGATACTCAATGAAATCCCTTATTGATGAAACGGCTGAAGACCCCCTGCATGCAATTGCGAAATACAACGTACTTGATGTTCCGTTCTGTCCGAAAATAAACGGCTCTCATAAAAACAGAATCGAATTTATTGAGGAAATGATAAAAGAGTATAATGTTGACGGAATCATCGGACAGGGTTATGTTGCATGCGACCCGTGGGGCTCATCATTCGGATTACTGAGCGCTCATCTTAAAAATGCTGGAATTCCTTACCTCAGACTGGAAAGGGAATACATCAGTACCGAAACAGGACAACTTTCAACAAGAATACAGGCTTTTATCGAAACAATAGGAAAGAGTATTTGGTAGATGGTATTTGGTAGATGGTATTTGGTAAAGACTAAAGAGTAAAGAGTAAAAAAGAGAAGAATTTAAATAAGAAATAAGAAAATTTAGAATAATGAATATGGAAAATAACATAGATATACTTAAGCAATTGAAAACGGAATTTAACGGTCTGTCCGCTGATTCATATCAGGGAAAATTGCAGGACTACGTAAAATCAGGAACTCCCATTGTCGCCTGCACGGATGATTTTTTCCCGGAACTTTTTGAGGCGATGGATTTACCGTTTTATTTTGTCGTACGCCAAGGACTGGAAAGTGCATTCCATGCAGGGCGCGGAGCTGAAGCAGTGGACGGATATGACGAGTTTAACGGTGCAAGCACTTTATGCTCTTTGCAGAAAGCATCCGCTTATCTGCTCGTGAAAGATTTACTCCCGAAACCGTCGGCAATCGTTATGACTTCCACATCCTGCGATGCGCAAACCGCAGTTAATGAACTGATGTCGAACTATAAACCCTGGGCTGATGTGCCGAGAATCAGCGTGGATGCTTCATTTGAAAAAGACGAGGCGAGTATGGAATATCTCGGTAAACAATGGATACAGATTATTCCTTTTCTTGAAAAAGCTACTGGACATAAATTTGATTTAGCCCGCTTTAAAGAAGTATGTGAGGAGTCAAATAAGCAAACACAAATGCTATTCGATTTTCAGGAATTGAGAATGGCTGTTCCGTCGCCGATACGCGCGGAATGGGGATTCATTGCATATATGGGATGCCGCTGGTCTGCTTGCGGCAAGCCGGAAGGAACTGCATGGATGCAAAGACTGTATGATGCAACCGCACAGCGCGTTAAAGAGAAAAAAGGAATAGACGGTGTAACGGAAAAAATCAGATACACCTGGTTCGATATTCTGCCGTGCTGGAGTGATAAACTGTTCCCGAGACTCGAACAGGAATACGGAGCGGTAAATCTTATGGACTTATACGGATACTGTGCTCCCTGGCCCTCAATAGACACTTCTTCACTTGAAAGTATTTTTACTTCACTGGCAAAACGGTTTTTAATAGGCAATCCGATGACCAGGCAGATATTTGCTCTGTCATCCGTCTATGGCGGTGATGCAGTGAATATCGCAAAGAATTTCAAATGCGATGCCGTAATTATGCCGGGTCACGTTGGTCATAAGGACGGTGCCGCATCGCATAAAATTGTAAAAGATATGTTCCGTGAAATCGGTATTCCGTTCTTTGTAGTCGGCTGTGATGTTTTTGATGAACGGTATATGGACCCTGATATTGTGTTCCAGAAAATCAGTGCATTCTTTGAAACATCGGGTTTAACTTAGTTAAGTGTTAAGTTAAGAATCAGGACAAGGTTTAAAATATTATTCAAAATAAACTTAGAATAGAAAGGAAAATCAAAATGAAGAAGTTAGGTTTACTCATTGTTACTGTGTTCTTCGTATGTATTTCTGTTACACTTTTTAGCTGTGGTACAAAGCAAACCGCTAAAAATGAT
>JAPLFI010000077.1 GCA_026390755.1 Ignavibacteriota bacterium | reverse complement strand
GAATTATAAACAGACACCTTTCAGGATGAAAAAATATGTGTTACCCCAACGAACAAAGCTGAGGCGCTAACTTATTGAATAACATAAGGTTATTTTTTATGGTGCGCAAGTTGGGTTAAGTGTTAAGTGTTAAATCAGGCATAACGAAATTAAAATCCAGGACTTTGCCCATATACAGTGATAATTCAATTAATTTGTTTAATGTAAAATTAAAATTTCCGTTTAAAATCTGAGAGATGCAGATTTTCCGGTTTTTTCCATGTAATCCGTTAACTGGCGGAATAATTCATTTTGAATATTTTCCTGAAAGTTATATTCAAGTTTTAGCCAGCATAATTTTACTCCCGCATTTACATCCCCGCTTACTCCTCCACTTCGATTTAATTGAGCATTTTTCACAGATGGATTTGATGAGCGAGAACCCGCGACGAATGAGACAGTTTTACAACTATTTTCAAATTCGGGACGCAGTGCGCCCCGATAGAAAATTTTTACCTAATCAAATTTTATATGGTTCAAGAAGAACTTATTAGAAATCGCTGATAGAGACACAGTATCAAAATATTTTTCCGAACTGAAGGAAATCGGGATAATTGAAGGGCAAAAATACAAGAATGATAAAGTATATTTCTGTCCTGAATTTCAAAAATTGTTAAAATAAGCTAATTTTACGAAAGTTGAAAACAGTTTCATTTATTGAGAAATAGCAATAATTTGCACATTCTTTCAGACCTATGCTCAAAAACAGGAAAATTTGAGCATAGGTTTTAACTTCTGCCGCAAGGTTGGTAGATGGGTTGGGAATTGGGTTTGGTGGCAGATATGAGGTTACTCGATTCTTGCGACACTGTCGCAAATATATACTATATTTGCGACAAGAACACAACATAAACTACATGTTATCTATTGAAAATAGCATACTTAGGGAAATTTAAAAAGCCGAGGGGGGTGCGCTGATTTCTCAAGTGCAAGCAAATCAATTTACGAGTGAGACTGTTTGATCCTGAATGGGTTTGGGATTAAGTAAGCGTGTTTTATACGAGTGAATCTAGATAGTCAGTAATTTTCATTTTAATAACATCATGGACGGATCTGATTGAATCTGTTGTTTGCTTAAGGACATCCCATTTCAGATTAAAACTATATCCGTGCATGAAATAATGGCGGGCTTTTCGAAGAGAAATAAAAGTGTTTTTAGTCTCACTATCGAACAATACCGGTAAATTCGAAAACGACGGTTCACAAAACCTTAGAAATAATTCAACATGCCAATCTTCGCTTTTGGGAAGATTAATTTTATTATGCTTTGAAATTCTTTTTAATATATTTTCGATGCAGGAATAATACTGTGAAGCAAATGAACTCATTGCCGTAAGCTGAACCGTATCAGGAATACCAGAACCGATGATTGATGTAAGTTTTATAATTTCATTTGAAAGGTCATCCAAGTATGCAAAATCAACATTTACTTCATCAATTAAATCAATTTTGCTCATACAATAATTTTAGTTTTGGCCTGATTACTCTGTTGAATGGGTTATCTTCTTCGATATCAATGACATCAACGTTCATTAAAATTTCGTTTTCGATTTCGCCGGCAAAGAGTAATAAATTCAGCCCTTTAAGCCCTTCGCAAGCAAGGTCAATATCACTGAAATTCTCAGTTTCGGCGGCACTTCCGAAAAGGTAGAGTTTTTTTATTCCAAACTCTTTTGCTTTACTGATTATAATATTTAGTATATTTAATGGCATATTATTATTTTTGAATATAATAATAAAATAGCAGTCATTAAATATAAAATGATTAACGGGCGGAAAATACTGAAGGATTTAACACTTTGGAAGGATTTCCCGTTTCGTAAGCCCCTGATACTCAGTTGGCAGAAATTAGAAAGAAATATTTCTCCGGGATAAAGAATAATGAATTAACCAGGAGCTAAAACGTAACTACTGAGCGTCAATCACAGAACTTTTTGCTTGCCGGCAAAAAAACTTTTCCTGAACCTGAAATCAATTCAGGACAAGATTTATTTCAGGATGTTTCGGCATCAGGATGTTTCGGTATCAGGATTGTTTCAGCATCGAATACACCTAATTATCTAACCACTTTTTAAAATCATTCACACGTTCCCGGCTTACGACTTTTGTATCTCCTTCTAACTGCTTTGTAGTAATGGCTAAACGACCATTGAGATAAATATTTACTTTCTCAACGGATTGTATATGGATAATTATTTTTCTGTTTATACGAAAAAAATCTTTTGGGTTTAATATTGTTTCTAACTGCTCTAATGTATAATCAATTATGTAACGATTGCCTTTGTCCGTAACTAAAAAAGATATACTTTCCTGTGTCTCGAAATGATGAATTTCATCGGTTTGTATTGTATCAATGGTTTGTCCCCTTTTTACTAAAAACCTGCTTTTGTATTGCTTATTCATTTGCTGATAAGCATTTGTGATGTTCTCTATGATTTGTTTGTTCGTTGCAGAATGCTGTTTTTTGAATTTCTCAAGTGCAAACTGCAAATCCTTCAATGAAATTGGTTTTAACAGATAATCAATACTGTTTTGTTTAAATGCCTGAATGGCATAGTTGTCGTAAGCAGTGGTAAATATAATTGGAATGTCTGTTTGGATTTTCGGGAATATTTCAAAACTGTTTCCGTCTGCCAGATGAATATCCAGAAAAAGTAAATCAGCCTGTAACCCTCCCTTAAACAAATTTACAACTTCTTTTACTGTAGCCGCGTATTCCACCACCTCAATGTTATTATCGGCTTTTTGCAGTAACAGGGTAAGGTGCTCTGCGGATAGTTTTTCATCTTCAACAATTACAACTTTCATCTTCGGCAATTATACCTTTCGTTCTTTTGAAATTAAAGGTAAAACCACTTTAAATGTTTTACTGTCGTTGAATATTTCCACTTTTTCATCTGTAAAATACGAATAGCGTGACTGCATATTTTTTAATCCTGTTTTTGTGCTTTCTTTAAATCCGCTTCTCGG
>JAPLFI010000587.1 GCA_026390755.1 Ignavibacteriota bacterium | reverse complement strand
GAAGAGCGCTTTCAAACGCGCAATCCACAACATGTCCAGAGCGCCGTCCAGATGCTGTCGCGGAGCCTGCAGTATGACCCGAATTCCTCACTTACTTATTTGATGCTTGCTTACGGAAGTTCACTGATGAATGACAATGCAGGAACCGAGAAAAATTTACTGAAAGCCGTTGAATTATATCCGGATTACAGCGAAGCCCTTCTACAGCTCGGGGCTTTTTATAAGCAGACTAAACCCGAAGAATCAAAAAAATATTATGAACGGTATGTTAAACTCAATCCCGCAGACCGGAAAGTCGCTGAACAGCTTAATGCCGTAAACAAACTGCTTAAACCAGAGTAATCACTGATGAATAACCGCAAAAGGAATAAGGGCATTGATTTTCCCCGTATGCAGAAAAAGCTGAAAATATTTTTATCATCAGCCGCGGAATATTCCAAACGTGCGCTTGAAATTTCAAAACCGGTTATTGTAAAATTTTTAAAAGGCGTCTCGGATTTCGTCAGGCATACTGCCGTAATTTCAAAACCGGTTATTGCAAAATTGTACAAAGACGTCTCGGGATTCATCAGGCGTATTGCGGTTAAATCAAAACCGGTTATTACAAAATTTTCAAAAGACGTCTCGGACTTCATCAGGCATACTGCCGTAAGTTCAAAAACGATTATCACAAAATTTTACAAGGACGTCTCGGAATTCGTCATGCGTACTACCGTAATTTCAAAACCGGTTATCGCAAAATTTTACAAGGACGTCTCGGAATTCATCAGGCGTACTGCGGTTATTATTAAAGATTCTTTCAGACGGTTTTTTCGGTTTGCCGGACCTTCTCCGGGAAAAGCAGTTAAAGCGCCTTATACTTTTTTCAATGGTTCAAAACGACTGCCCGGAAAGAAGCTTGCAGTTTATTCGGCAGTTTTAATCGTATTTAGTATTTTTCTTCTTTGGTTTGTTTCTAACCAGATTATGTTCGCAAAGCATTACTGGGAAGGCGAAGCGGAAAAAAAATTCAGGATATCTCCCGGACAGAGCCTCACGGAAATTGCGGAAAATCTGAAGAGTAATGATATAATAGGCAGTGTATTCTTATTTAAAATTGCGGCAAAAATTTCCGGCAGTGACAATAATGTAATCTCCCGCACATATATTTTCAAAAACGGAATCAGCAATTCCGAAATCATTTCTATGCTGACGGATAAATCGCTTATGTTTTCTTTGCGTTTCACTGTTCCCGAAGGAATGCGCATTAAATTTATAGGTAAACTCGCCGTGAATAAGCTGGGACTCAATTCCGACGTATTCATAAATGAAACAATTAATGATTCTTTGATTAATGTGCTTGGATTAAAGGGAAAAATTAAAAATCTCGAAGGATTCCTCTTTCCCGATACATATAATGTTCCCGTTGATATAACAGAAAAAGAACTTGTACGGCTTTTGTTTAATGAATTCAGAAAAAAAGTGATTCAGAATAATGAAATTCAGGAAAGTATAACAAAGAATAAATCCAGTCTGCTGAGCGTAATTATTATGGCATCAATTGTTCAGGGCGAAACACAATTGAAACCGGAAATGCCGACGATTGCCGGAGTATATTTCAATCGCCTGGCAAAACGCATGAAACTTGAAGCCGACCCGACAATACAATACGCTCTTCCCGACGGTCCGAAAGCGCGGCTTTTGAATGAAGACCTGAAAATAAATTCACCTTATAACACATATAAGTTTACGGGACTGCCGCCGGGTCCGATAAATAACCCCGGACTCGATGCCATCAAAGCCGCCCTTAATCCCGAAAAGCATAATTATATTTTCTTTGTGGCAACCGGTAAGGGCGGACATAAATTTTCCGAAACGTATTCCGAACACCTGCAAAACGCGAAGGAATACAGAAAAAGTCTTGAGAAATGAATACTGCGCTGTTCAGATTATTTATCAAACTCGACTACAGGAACCGCGAAGATAAAGGATTCAGAAGGCTTATCGGTATAATCGTATCCTATCTGATAGCTAACGGAATAATTTCATTCAATAATTATCGTTATTTCGACTGCGACAGTTTTCTTTTTGTGTCTTACACAATGAATATTTTTCTGATGGCATTCATCGTCGTGAATGATTATCCGAATCTTTTCTTTGCAAAATCTCAGATTCAATTTTTAAAACATCTGCCGGTAAGCGAAAATATAATTTTCTCGTCGAAATTCTTTTCCGCATTTATTTATTTATCGGCTTTTCCCGTTATTATCGCACTGCCGCAGGCGATATTCGTTTCACTATACGGAATTTCCGTGTTGAGAACTCTGCAGTTCTTTGTGTCTATAATATTGTATGCCTATATGTTCGCGGGAATAACGATTCTTCTTTACAGCATGGTTGTCTATTTCGCG
>JAPLFI010000336.1 GCA_026390755.1 Ignavibacteriota bacterium | reverse complement strand
AGCCGCCGGTGGATTCAAGCATTGACTGAATGCCTTCGACCGTGCTGTTCGTAATAGCCAGCACGAGTAAAATTATCAAAAGCGAAAAGAAAGCAAATATTGCGAGAATTATTTTCTTTGCAAGCGCTTCTTTAAATATACCGGTTATAAATGTTATAAGTACCATGCTTTTTCCTCAGTTTAAAAGTTCTTTTGAATTTATTGTCTCGGCTGAACCTTGTCCTGAATTTATTTCAGGATCGTTTCAGCATCTAATTCTTTTGTTGTTCGATTAAGTTAATAAACATACTTTCCAATGAATTCTTTTCCTGCTGTACTCTTCCACATCTTTTACATTGCATAAAAATTCATTCCTTCCGTTAAGCACTGCTTTATGCTGATTCAGCAATAAATTCATTATCTTATCGTTAAGTTCGTTAGTATTAAATTTATAAGTATTGGCTTTCGTAGTTATGTCTTCAACGCTTCCTTCTTTAATCAGTATCCCTTTGTTTAAAATAGCTACTCTGTCGCAGATAAGTTCAATTTCGCTTAACAAATGAGAATTCAGGAAAATCGTTTTCCCTTTAGATTTAAGGTGAATAAGTATATCCCTTATCTCTTTCCGTCCGATGGGGTCAACACCGTCTGTCGGCTCGTCGAGAAAAATGAGATCGGGATTATTTATCATTGACTGTGCCAGCCCGAGCCTTTGCATCATTCCTTTTGAATATTTTTTTATCTTAGTGTTTTTCCATTTTTCCATTCCCACCATGCCGAGATATTCCACGGTTCTTGTTTTAAGGACTTTGCTGTTCACACCGCTGAGCTTGCCGAAATAATTGATTACCTGTTCGCCCGTCAGATATTGGGGAAATCGGTGGTTCTCCGGAAGGTACCCTATTTTTTTCTTTGTGTTTACATCGCTTACGGGTCTTCCGAAAATTTTGGCATCTCCGCTTGTTGAAAAAGTTATCCCAAGAAGTATCTTAACAAGCGTTGTTTTCCCTGCTCCGTTCGGTCCAAGCAAACCGAAAATTTCGCTTGTATCGGTTGTAAAAGAAACTTTTTCCAGAGCTTTGATTTTCTCTTTTGAGAAACTCTTTGCGCTGAAATGTTTCGTCAGTTCTTTAATTTCAATTACACTCATTTGTATAATTCGTTAAATATTATTATGTAAAATTATTCTTAAAGTATTCAAAATCTTTTTTGCTCATTCCGTCCGGTTTTTCGCTGTCGTTTATAAAGAGATGATTAATATTTTTCCCTTTGTCTCCGGCAATTCTAATTTCTGATATATAATCCTCAGACTTCATGATTTCGCATCCGCAAACTTTTGCTAATCTCAGTATTTCCATGTCAGATGATACGACTTTAATTTCGTTCTTCCGGTAATTATCTTCAATATATTTACGTATAATCTCATCAGCAGTTTTACATCCGGAAAAAATAATATCTTTGCTTTTAATCATGCCGCCAAAACCATCAAAAACAAAAATAACCTTTTCGCCCTTTTTAATTTTAGATTTAACAGTTTCCGTTAATGAAAGCCGGGCTGTTTCCGGATTATCTTTTAACCTGCTTTTTAAATTCGGCATTTTATGCATCAAATTATTGCCATCAATAATAACAGTTTTCATCACGCGCAATATCTACGGTCTGATTCTGTTTGGTCTTCTTGCGAAGGGTATCGCCTCGCGTATATGCTCAAGATTGCAGAGCCAGCTGACTACTCTCTCAATTCCGAGCCCAAAACCTGAATGCGGAACACTTCCGTACCTGCGTAAATCCACATACCATCCGAATTCTTCCAGAGGAAGCTGATGCTCTTCAATGCGCTCGAGAAGGAAGTCGAGATTATCTTCGCGCTGAGAGCCGCCGATTATTTCGCCGAAACCTTCGGGTGCAAGAACGTCAACTCCGAGAGCTAATTTCGGATTCTCTGGGTCGCGTTTCATATAAAAAGCTTTTGCCTCCGCAGGCCAGCGGTGTACCATTACCGGTTTATCAAAAGCTTCGACTATTGCTTCTTCGTGCGGAGCTCCAAAATCCTCACCATAAGGAAACGGGCGTATGTGCTCTTCGCCGTTTTCCGTTTTCCTGATTAAAGGTATATCCTTTTTACGGAGAATTTCAACTGCTTCATTATATGTAATTCTTGGAAATGGCTTCTTTACTTTCTCAAGTTTGCTTAAATCCCTTCCGAGAAAGTCAAGTTCCTGTTTTTTGTTCTTAATTACTCTCTGAACTACGTATTCGAGGAAATCCTCAATAAGGTTCATATTGTCATTAAGGTCAAAAAATGCCATCTCAGGTTCCATCATCCAGAACTCGGTTATATGTCTTCTTGTCATCGAATTTTCCGCCCTGAAAGTGGGACCTAATGTATAAACTTTTCCGAGCGCGAGCGCTCCCGCTTCGGCATAAAGCTGTCCTGATTGCGATAAATAAGCTTTTCCTAAATCAAAATAATCCGTTGAAAAAAGTGTCGAAGTTCCTTCGCATGCATTTGGAGTGAAAATCGGCGTATCGAAAAGTATAAAACCGTTATTATACATATATTCGCGTATAGACTGTATAATTTCATTTCGTATTCTCATAATTGCTGACTGCCTGGGAGACCTGAGCCATAAATGACGCCTGTCCGCAAGGAAATCCACGCCGTGCTCTTTTGGAGTTATCGGGTATGGTTCGGCAATTGCCACGATCTCAAGGTCCTTTACCTGAAGTTCATATACATCCTCTTTTTTGGGATGTCTGGTTATTAATCCTTTGACAATAACAGATGACTCCTGAGTAAGTTTTCCGAAGTCTTCCCAGACTTTTTCCGAAACTTCTTTTTTAGAAACTACTCCCTGAATCAGCCCGGTTCCGTCTCTTAATTCTGGGAACATAAGTTTCCCGGCTGAGCGTATATTGTAAAGCCATCCTTTTATTGTAACTTCCTGCTCTACGAAATCCCTGATCTTTTCTATATATACCCACATAATTTATAAAATAATTTTAATTAAAAGCTCAATCACTTAACACTTAACACTTAACACTTAACACTTAACACTTAATACTTAACACTTAATACTTAACACTTAACACTTAATACTTAACACTTAACACTTAACACTTAACACTTAATCACTTTTTACAACCCGATTTTCAAATTAACAAGTTTACCTTTTTCTATCATTCCAAGTTTTATCCTGTCGCTTACATCAAAATCAAACAAGTGCGCGTCAACATAAGCGTCAACCAGATTTATTAAATACAGCACACCAAAATAAAAAATAAACTGATCCCTCTGATCCCTGTAAAATTCCCTTAAAGTTTTAAGCCTGCTGTCGCCGCTTGGGTTTGACGGGGTCTGGGAATTTACATACTGATCTCTGTAATCAAGATAGTACGTGTTATTCCTGACCACTTCATACGCAAAATATCCGCCTATTCCCCAAATAATAGGTATCTTCCAGTATGACTTATTATAAAACTGTCCGGCGCCCGGCAGTACAGCAGAAAACAAAACTGCTTTAAGCGGTGATTTAGTCATTTTGAATTTACCTGTATCTTTAATTCCGGCAGTGTCTTTCTTAATCACGCTGTCAGATGAAAATTTTTCATGCAATAAATATTTATTGCTGTTTCTTTCAAATGCTTCACTTTGCGCGTTTACTTCACACTCAGTACAGGAAATCATTAACACCAGCAGTATTATCGGAATAAAAAAAGCATCCTGATTGAACAAGATGCTTGACCCGTGTTTTTTGTACTTAATCACTTAACACTTAATCTACACTTTTACGGTGTATTGCTCGGCGGCTGTGTTCCTTCCGGGTTTCCCTGGTTGTTTTGGTTTCCTGAAGGCTGTTGCTGCTCGGTAGGAACATTAGGCTTAGGATAACTCTGTGTGCCTGAATTTCTCTGGATTATGCTTTCGCTTGTTCCGCTTCCGCCTTTGCTGATATATAAATTTAACAGCAAAGAGCCGAGTAAAAATATTACAGCCATTACAATGGTTGCCTTAGAAAGGAAATCAGAAGTCCTTCTCGCGCCGAACATGGTCGTAACACCAGATCCGCCAATCGGTCCTATTAGACCACTGCCTTTTGATGACTGCATCAGTACCGCAGTCGTCATTAAAATACAAAGTATTATTAATACTATAATTAAGAATGTAATCATAAGCAATAAAGATATAATTTAAATCAGTTTTTTTCAAGTCAAAATATTAACTATCATCGTCATAAGAATTTTAAAAGGCAATACAATTAATACTTCATAGTTTATTCTATGATAAATCAAATACTTAATTTAGCATCAGTAATTCATTGCCGGTAGTATTTTGGCTTTTACTTCTCCGAAACCAATTTTGTATCCGTCTCCCCGAGTGTAAGCTCTCATTATGATTGTATCGCATATACATATCAAAATATTAAACTCTGAAAATTAATTCAGAAAAACGTGTATCTTTTCATGTATTAAATCTTATTTTATAATTTCGTAAATTAAGATTAAATAAAACTTATTTGGAAGCACAAAAATTCATAATTAAAAATGATTATACCGCGTCGGGGGAAAATTCTGTAAACGTGTTACACATTATTAATCCCTACAATAACGAAATTGTGAGGACAGTCAATAAAACAAATCCCGAAGACATAAATGAATCGTTAAATTACCTGACGTCTGTTTTCAGTAAATATAAAAGATTGCCCGCTTATACACGCTCAGAACTTCTTGAGAAAGTCGCTCATAAACTCAAAGAAAGAAAAGAGGAACTTGCCGGATTGCTTACTAACGAAACGGGCAAGCCCATAAAACTTTCCAAAATCGAACTTGACCGGGCTATATTCACTTTTAGAACAGGCGCCGAAGAAGCGCGCCGTATTGAAGGTGAAATTATCCCGCTCGACCAGTTGAAAGGTTCTGAAAACAAGCAGGGATACATAAGGCGTTTTCCTATCGGCTTAATACTGGGAATCACTCCGTGGAATTTCCCCGTAAATCTTGTAGCCCATAAACTTGCCCCGGCACTTGCCTCGGGGAATGTTGTTTTATTAAAACCGGCATCCGCTTCTTTATGCTGCGGAATTGAAATTGCAGGGATTATACTCGAATCATGCCGGGAACTCGGACTTGATTATACTCCCGTCAATGTGATTACTTCATCAGGAGGAGAAATAGAAGATTTCCTGTCAGACGACAGAATTAAAATGATTAGTTTCACCGGAAGCCCGCTTGTGGGATGGGGGATAAAGAAAAAGCTCTCCCGCCAGAAGTTATCGCTGGAGCTTGGGGGTAATGCAGGAGTAATCGTGGATAGCTCGGCTGATATTAACTCTGCCGTATCAAAGATTGCAATCGGGGCTTTTGCTCATGCGGGTCAAAGCTGTATATCGGTGCAGAGAGTATTTGTCCATAGCAGTATCTATAAAGAATTTCAGGTAAAGCTCCTCGATGAAGTTTCAAGAATTAAGTACGGAAATCCTTTCGAAGAGGATACGCTCGTCGGACCTATGATAAACGAAACGGAGGCAAAGCGCGCCGAAAGATGGATACATGAAAGTCTCGAAAACGGAGGACGTATTCTCACAGGGCGCTGTACTTGAGCCGACTATACTGGAAGATATTGCGCCTGACTGTAACGTAAATTCCAAAGAAGTATTTGCGCCTGTTATGACATTAAGAATGTTCGATGATTTTAGAAAAGCCGTTGAAGAACTCGATGATTCCGATTTCGGACTTCAGGCGGGAGTCTTTACGTCGAACCTGCAAAATGCTTTTTACGCTTTCGAAAACATCGAAGCCGGCGGAATTGTTATAAATGATGTTCCGACCTATCGTATGGATTCAATGCCCTACGGAGGAGTAAAACATTCAGGAACGGGTAAAGAAGGAATTAAATACGCGATCGAAGAAATGACAGAAAGAAAAATACTTATTATTTAAAATATTCAGTTTAAAATATTCAGGAATGAAAACAAGCGATAATATATGTGTTTTTGGCGGTTCGGGAATGCTCGGCAGTGCCATTGTGAGAAGGCTTAACGCGCAAAATTATAATAACATTGACGCGGTTTCAAAGGACTCCGGATTTGATTTGCTCGACAAAAATCAAATTGACGATTATTTTAAGACTAAAAAAACCGATAATGTATTTATGGTTGCCGGACTTGTAGGCGGAATTTTTGCAAACAATTCCCGCCAGGCGGATTTTTTGTACCAGAATGCCTTAATGATTCTTTATGTTCTTGATTCATTAAAAACATATTCTCCCGAAACAAAAATTCTTTATACCGGTTCAACATGTATTTATCCGAAAGAAAATCCACAGCCGATTAACGAAAACCGTTTCATGACGGGTCCGCTTGAAGAGACTAATAAGGGTTATGCTGTCGCTAAAGGCACGGGTGTAATTGCCTGCCAGCTTTACAGGATGCAGTACGGAATTAATGCCATAGCAGCCATGCCGACAAATATGTATGGTCCGAATGATAACTACGATCTTGAAAACAGTCATTTCATTGCCGCCATGATTAAAAAACTTGTGATGGCAAAAACTGAAGGAATTATCCCCGTGTTCTGGGGTACGGGTAAACCGCGACGTGAAGCCATGTATGTTGAAGATTGCGCGGATGCATTGATATATCTGATGCAGAATTATAACGAGCCGGATATTGTGAACATCGGTACAGGCTTCGATTATTCAGTGGCAGAATATATTAAAATCACGTCCCGCATACTCGATTACAAAGGAGAAATTCAATGGGATCCATCCAAACCGGACGGCATGTTAATTAAACAGACTGACATTTCAAAGCTTAAATCAATTATGCCGGAATATAAAGCACGTAGATTCGAAGACGGCTTAAAGATTGTATTAAAAGAGAAATTCGGGATCCAAACGTAAACATATTTTTTAAAAGTTTTTATCTTTTATTCTAAAAAAGTTCTTCTGCTCTTAATTCGTGATAATTGGTGTCAATTAGTGTCTATCGTTTTTTTATTTCTTAAAAAAAGCTTTTATCTTTCTTCGTCTTATTTGTGTTTTTGTGGTTAAATATTTACCGTTTCAGTCTCTTTTCCCTTAATGCGACAATTTTTTTTGTTGTCTCTGTTTCGAATTCCCTGAGCGCATCCGTTGCAATCCATTTGGCGGATTTACTGTCAATCGCTTTGATTCTTTTCGCCGTCTTAATCGCTTCTTTATAAAGGAATGTGTTTCTTTTTCCGATTTGCCTCAAAGCCCAGTTGACTGCTTTTTTTACGAAGTTACGTTCATCAGTTGATTCCCTTTCGATTATCGGAAGAAACCGAAGAAATTTATCATCCTCCGCTTTTAAATCATGCACTGATAAAACCGCCGCCATCACAAATCCCGCGCGTTTTATGAATTCACTTTTATTGCCCGTCCATTTCAGCGCATACTCGTATGCCCACGGCGTCTTATCAAACAGGTTACTACAGCACCCGTCGCATATATCCCATGACTTGAAATCCTTAACCCAGTTCTGCATTTGTTTCTTTGTCACTTTCGCGGGGTCATCAATCAGGAATGCCATTATCATTGCCTCATGTATTCTCGTCTTCCATAACATTAGTGCAAGCTCATGATCGTGCCTGTATTTCTTCGCGAGATTCCTCAGAATAGGAATATTAACTCCGTATGCATCTTCAAACCTGATTCCGTATCTCTGCATTCCTTCAAGGTTTTTCGGATTTTGATTCTTCTCCAATTCATTTATGATTTCCGTAATTTTATCCATATAATAAAAATTAATTTAGTTTATAAGACTTTCGTTGTCAATTATCACTTAAACTTACATCTGAATTCGTTAAATTCACAAATTATTAATCTCAAAGCAATATATTTTATAATGGCAAAGGCAGATATAACGGAAAAAGTAGTTTCACTTGCGAAGCGTAAGGGATTTGTTTTTCAGTCATCGGAAATTTACGGCGGCCTGAACGGATGCTGGGATTACGGTCCGCTCGGCGTTGAAATGCTGAATAACATTAAGCAGGCATGGTGGAAGGAAATGACATACCGTGAGAACATAGAAGGACTTGATGCGTCTATACTTATGCATCCGCGCGTCTGGGAAGCATCGGG
>JAPLFI010000279.1 GCA_026390755.1 Ignavibacteriota bacterium | reverse complement strand
ATAGTAATAAATTCTCAATGGGTCCCTTATCCCACACCGGTTCCTTATTCTTTGTTTGCGGTAGATTTCAATAGTGATGCAAGCAAAGGTGTTGCAGTCGGTGAGGGTGGTACGGTTTTATACACGATTAACGCCGGAGTAACATGGTCATTGGTTTCCCAGAACCTTAACCACGAAATCTGGGTCAATGATGTACTGTATATACCATGGACAAATGATGTTTATGCCGCTGGTATGGGGGGAGTAATTGTAAGATCAATAAATGGCGGTGCTAACTGGGTCTCGGTAAGAGATTTCGATGATCCGCTTCACACTATCAGGGGAATTGCTCACAATAGTTCCGGCACACCTAAACTTCATTTTGTCGGTTATGCAGGAGCATACTACACATCAACCACCGGGCTACCGGGATCGTTTACTCCGAGAACAGATATACAATGGACTATGCATTCTATTGCCTTCGATCCCTCGGATAACCAAAGAGGTATTATTTGCGGCACAGATGGTCTGGTCTGGAATTCCGTAAACAGCGGTGATAACTGGACTCAACAGTATTCAGGAAGATATGATTACTTGAATGATATTGTCTATACTTCTCCTAACAAAGCTTTTATTTGCGGTAATAACGGTACCGTGCTAAAAACAGCTAATAATGGCGTTAATTGGTCAGTTATTCCTTTTCCTACGACACAGCATTTAAGATCGATTGATTTTTCCGGAGGAACTTTAACAATTTGTGGTGATGCAGGTACGATTTATACATCCACAGACCTCGGAATTACTTGGACTAATTGTACACCCAGCGGAGAAACAAGACATTTTTACGGTGGTGTTTGTTTGAGAGGTACTACTTTAGGGACTGTAGTAGGACAAGTTGGTTTGAAAGCATCCGGAAGTAATAGTGCGACGGACGGTCCTATGTACATTACAAATGGAAATGGTACGGTCGGAGTAGTTCAAACCGGTACAACTGTTCCGGAAAAGTACTCATTGAATCAGAATTTCCCGAATCCGTTTAACCCGACAACTAAGATTAGTTTTGCATTAGCAAAAGCGGGTCCTGTAATGTTAACAGTGTTTGATATGTCAGGAAGAGAAATTGCTACGTTAGTAAATTCGACTTTATCTGTCGGAAATTTCGAATATACATTCGACGGCTCGAAACTTTCGAGCGGTATATATTTCTACAGAATCATTACAAATGATTTTGTTGAAAGTAAGAAAATGACATTGCTGAAATAGAATCTCAGTTGTGTAGAAGGAAATGATCTGTTAAATTTGATTTAATATAGTAACAGATAATTGTAATAAAAAATAATTTGAGGTTGAGTTCGAAATGAGCAGTAGGTGCTCACTTGAACTCAACCTTTGCTTTTAAGACAGATACATGCACTTTAAGGAATTAGAGTAAAAAATATTTCGTAACTATTAATGAAATAATATACGGTAGTTACAAACATCCTTTCCTGTAGAAAAAAGAATCCCTGTTTTCTGATAAAAATTGGTATTGTTATTTTTATTATTTGCAATTTTGTATCGGGCTACGAAATTTATTTAACGTTTTTAAAAAAAAGAAATTCTTCTTCTGAGTGAATATTTGACTTGACAATTAACTATTTTATTTAGAAAATTGTAAAAGGGCTACGAATATTTCAAAACATTTAAAATTATAAAATCATGAAAACTTTATTTCTTTTCTTTGGTATATTGCTCCTGAGTGTTTCAACTGTGAATGCTCAATGGACTTCTTACCCTACGGGTGTTCCGTATTCACTGTTTGCCGTTGATTTCTATAAAAATGATATTACTCCGGGCGTAGGAAATGAATTGTTAGGTCTCGCTGTAGGGCAGGGCGGAACTGTTTTAAGGACTACTAATAACGGTGAAGAATGGACACTCGTTTACCAGAATATTAACATCTGGCTCAACGATGTAAAATGGGCAACCGATCATGTAGCTTATGCCGCGGGCATGGGCGGAGTTATCATTAAAACAGTTGATGAAGGTGTTACGTGGACTGTGATAAGACCTTACGATACACCCATGCACACTTTCAGAGGCATCGCCGTTAGTCAGGCTTATGACTGTAATTTTGTTACCTTTGTCGGCTATGCAGGAACTTACTTTGAAACACATGATGCAGGCGCAACTTTTATTGAAAGAGATGGCGTTACACCGTGGACTATGCACTCAATAGAATTTGCTTATGTACCTGCTACGAGCGAATTAAATGGTATTATTGCCGGTACGGATGGATATCTGTGGAATACAGCAAATCATGGCGTAAACTGGGTTGTCAGACCCGAAATGAGAAATTCAGGTGTATATGATTACCTGAATGATGTCGTCTTTGCGACCAAAGATATTGCTTTTCTTTGCGGAAATAACGGCAGAATTATGTGGACAATAAACCATGGTAACACATGGGCAGTTTTACCGTCGTTCACTTCACAACACTTAAGATCAATTGATATGATAAGAACCGGACCAGCACCGGCTTACAGTCACAGAACGGTAACTGTTTGCGGTGATAACGGCACGATATATACATCCACAGATTGGTGTAATACCTGGACTAACGGCTCACCGTTCGGAGAAACAAGGCATTTTTACGGTGTTTGCCTGAACGGAGAACATAAAGGAACTGTAGTAGGGGAAATCGGTACCGGAGTGGGCAATACAGGTATGATGTATCAGTCGTTTGACAACGGTATGGTCGGAATATCTCAAACCGGTACAACCGTTCCGCAGAAATTCGCGCTTAATCAGAATTTCCCGAATCCATTCAACCCTACAACAAAGATTAGTTTTGCATTGGCAAAAGCGGGTCCAGTTATGTTAACAGTGTTTGATATGTCCGGAAAAGAAGTCGCTACATTAGTAAATACAACATTAACCGCAGGAAATTTCGAATATACATTCGATGGCTCGAAACTTTCGAGCGGTGTTTATTTCTACAGAATTATTACAAATGATTTTGTTGAAAGTAAGAAAATGACATTGTTGAAATAAAAGCATTATATTCCCTCAGGGAAAACGAAATTTTGAATACTTAGTATAAGGGGCTGTTCTGAAAATGGACAGCCTTTTTTTATACGCTTCTTTTGGGTTTTCGCCGGAAAAAATATTCACTATTTTATATATTGATTAATCATCAATATATTAATATTTTACGAAAGCCGCATTACAGTAATTATAATTATTGATTGTCATTACTGCGTCTGCGGACATTCAAAGGACATTTAAAAACTTAAAAAATTAAGGAGTAAAAAAATGGAAGAAAACAAAATGGCAAAAGGGTTGATGATCGGATTTTTGGCGGGCGGAATTGTCGGCAGTGTTATAGCTCTGCTTTATGCGCCGAAATCTGGAAAGGAACTGCGCAGTGATATCAAGCTGAAAAAAGATGAGTTCATTGATGATTCGACGGAATATATGAAAATCGCCAAATCAAAAGCCGCCGATCTCATAAATGACGGTAAGCATAAATCCGAACAGCTTATCAAAGATGCGCGCGAAAGAGCCGGAACATTGCTCGATGACGCTAACTCGCTTCTCAGCGATGCGAAAGCAAAAGCGGGTGAGAAATTCGGAATTGCAAAAGAAAAAATAAACGTTGAAAGCGAAAGAATAAAAGATGCTTTCAAAGCCGGAATAGATGCATATAAAGACGAAAAAACAAAAGATACAATTTAGCAACCTTAAAATAAAAACAAGGTGGACAGTATTTTAAATAATGTTTCCGTAATCATTCAGATAATTCTGTTTATTACTTTTATCGTGCTGATTGTCTCTATTACGGGATACGTGAAAAAGCTGATGATAAAAGTTGATAAACTTCAGGACGATCTTGAGAAGTTCAAAATCAGGATTGACCCGGTGATTGACGATACACAACAGCTCGTGAAAAAGCTTAACGACATTTCCGAGCGAATCGGAGATAACATCAGTATCGTTAAAAACATGCTTGAACGTGTGAGCGGCGCCGCTGATGATATAATCCGCCTCAAAGACAGGATTGTGAGAAGTGTTGAACCTCCGCTTTTTGATTCTATCGGCGCTTTCTCTGCAATTGTGAAAGGCGTGAAAGTGTTCTCTGAAAAATGGAAGTCGTTAAAGCCTGTGAAGACTCATTCTAAAGAAGATAATTTTTTATTCGAAACCGGGAATACTGAATCTGAAGCCGATAAAGAATATAATGATATTAATAAAGAGCTGAATGATGTTCGCAGGAAACTTGAAGATATGAAGCGTGTTTGATAAGGCTTTTATTAAACGTGTGTAATAAAGGATTTTAAAACTTAACCGTTATTTTTTATATACGGGATGAGCTTATTGTGGTTTATCCCGTTTTTTATTTTATACCGGCAGGCTGAGCCGGACTTTCTTCCAGGATTTCACGAATTTCTTTTTTTACCTGCTCTACGTATTCAACGGGGATGTTAGTGTCGTATGCAATTGCAATTTTTCCGTCTTCGATTGTCAGTGTGGCGTCTAAATTGAAATTCAGGAACATCATCCTTTTAACCTGAGCGTTTATTGTGAATACGTTGAAACGCCTTTTTATCTCGGCGTTGCTTTCCTGTATCAATTTCCTGTATTTTTCGATCAGCTCTTCAACGCACAGGATTATTTCGTCATCTGTTTTTCTTTCTTTTTTTATAGTATAATTCGGCATTGCTAATTATTAACTGTTTATTTTAAAAACTACTCACCACAGCAGGCAGGGAACACGGAGTTCCGCAAAACAATAGACTACTGAAAATAGAAAAAATCAGACAAAAGGAAAATACTAAAATGAAGCGAATGAAAACCGAGCCGGCGTCTGATTGTCTGAAAAAATATTATGATTAAAAAATTGCAGTTGAATATTAAAATATTTTTATTAGTTTTCTCTGACCCTTACTTGTAGGTTTATGAGGGATGATAATTCTTGTCGCTTTAAATGTTTTTTCAGTAAAAAGGAAAAGACCGTGTGTAGAATTGTTAATTTATAGAAAAAATGATTGAATATACATTGCCAAACACTTCTGAAGTAACAATAGTGGTGTATGACCCCGAAGGCAGACAAGTGGCAACGCTCGTTAATGACAGGCGCCCTCCGGGAAATTACAAGCTGAATCTTGAAGGAAGTGATTTACAATCCGGTAAATATTATTATATGATTACCGTTAACGGTATAACCTGTGCCAAAAAAATGCTGATGATTCCCTGACACAGGTTATTTAAATCAGGTTAAGGTAATACGGCTATATACTGTTTCTGTAAGATAGATAAAAACGCCGCAACCTGCGGCGTTTTATACTGCCGATATGTCACCACGACGGGGTTTTATACCGTCGCTATTTTATCAAAAGCATTCTTTTTGTATCCGTAAAATTAGCCGAAGTTAAACGGTAGAAATAAACTCCGCTCGGGAAATTGTTACCGCCGAATGTTGTTTCATAAGTTCCCGGTTGTAACGATTCATTTACGAGCGCGGCGACTTCGCTTCCTAGTACATTATACACCGTCAGTTTTACATTCCCGGATTTCGGTACACTGAATTTTATATTTGTCACAGGATTAAACGGATTCGGATAGTTCTGCGATAAACTGAATACTTTCGGTATTTCGGTCGTAATGTTCGCAATTCCTACGGTTCCGTATTTTAATTTCGCCTGTGTGTTTTTTGTTACTAAATCCTGCGCGGTAGAACCGTTGAGTACCGCAAATCCTACTGTTTCGACCTGATTAGCCGCGAGATTAAACGGTCCGGCGCTGAGCACATAAGCGTTTCCGTTCGGACCTAATGAATCGTTCGCAACACCACTGCTTAATCCGTCCCATTTTTCCTGTGTAGTAAATCCGTTAAGCATGTCAATCGAAGAATAGATCTTGAAGTTCATCGTCTGGTTAGTCATTAACCCTAAACCGAGATATCTGTTTGCAATACCGGTATTATAAGTATATGCAAGTTTATCCGCAGTGTTTAATCTTGAAATATTACCTGAGTTAAAAATCCCGTCGGGCGACATCCATGTAAATAATCCCGCATATACATTTGAAAGCGGCGCGCCGCTTATGTTTTTAATTTTATACTGAATTAATATATAATCCATATCAGTCGAAGTGCTGAACGCATAAGAAAATGCTTCGACTTCAACTCCGATTTTATTTGTACCGGCGCCTTCGTCATTGAATTTCCCGTAACCGTCCTGAGCCGAAAGAACACCCGGTGTTGTCAAAGAATAACTTCTCAGAGCATAAAAGTCAGTGTCAGAGATATTCGCCGGAGTTTGTGCGCGTCTTACAACGTCCGACACTTTCGTGTTACTGATTCCTATCATCAGTCCGCCTTCGTATAAATTATTTGCCGTGCCTGTTCCGATTTGAAGACCCGTTCCGTAAGACTGAACTTTCTTACCGACGTTACCGTCTTTTGTCAGGCATAATTTCATATTATTTACCGAATGTACCGCAAATCCTTGTCTGAAGCGGATAACAAATGTGTTGGCATTATCGTCCGTATAACAGGATGCCGAATTCGATAACTTGAAAGTTATATCTTTATCAAACGAACATGTTGAAAGTGCCTTCACTTTAAAAGTATTGGTTAAAGTCGTATTGAAATTTCCGTAAGCTGGAATACTGCCGAGATAAACAGAATCCTGTACTATCTGAACATCGGTGCTTGCAGTGGTTAATCTGACAGATGCATTGGTCCCCGCAAAGTGCGTATTTTTCAGATTCACTGTTACTGCAATGATTTCGTCAATATCGAAAACTTTGTCGTTATTGCCGTAAATCGAGTCATTGGGCGTAAAAGTTACCAACCTCGCAATCGGAAAATCGGATAAACATTTATATGCGTTCACCCTTCCCGTTCCGAGTAGTCCGACGTAGGTCGGATTCAGATTATATATGCTATCCACACCGAGTTGTAATCTGTTAAAAATTTGCTGAGCAGTCCATGTTGGATATTTAGCTTTAATAAGAGCAACTGTTCCCGCTGTAATCGGCGATGACATTGAAGTACCCGATAAGTTGGTGTAACTGTTATTATAAATTGTGCTGAGAATATTCTCTCCGGGCGCAGTTACGTCCACAGTGGAATGGAAATTTGAGAATGTTGTTTTTATATCTCCGGTCTGCGATGCCGCTACGGAAACAACGTTATCATAAGAAGCGGGATATCTTGCCCAGTTCTGTCCGATACCGTTGGCATCGCCGTTACCTGCTGAGGCGCAGATAATCGTTCCGTTCGTCCATGCATTAGTCACAACTGTCTGGGAATAAGAGCTGTAATATGAACTTCCGAAACTGCAATTAATAACTTTAGCGCCGTTCTGATAACAGTAAACTATTCCGTTATCCGTATTATACAGTCCCGATTCGGGATTTACGTCATCGGTATGCTTGCTGATAAGCAATTTTGTCTTGTATCCAATCCCCCCGCCGTGTACAGCGTTATTCGTTACCTGAGAAGCACAGCCCGAAACGTGCGACCCGTGTGTATTTCCGCTCGGCTGTATCTGCGGGTCATTATCGTTTGCGTAAAAATCCCAGCCTTTCCAGTCATCAACATAACCGTTATAGTCATCATCAATATTGTTATTCGGTATCTCGGCGTAATTATATTTTATGTTCGCGGCTAAATCCGGATGATCCAGGTCGGACCCCGAATCAACGATTCCGATTGTTACGTTTGTATCGCCCGTTATTATATCCCATGCCTGATATGAATTGATTTTCTGTATATGCCACTGTCCGCCTATTTGCGGGTCATTCGGAATAAAATCCTGTTTATAAACAAAACTTGGTTCAGCCCATTCAATAACGTCTTTGCACTCTCTTAAGATTAAACCCGCCGCATCGAACGGGTCAATTGAATTTTCGTACTTTATTTCAAAAATCATTGCAAGCGCTTCATCACCAATCATTCTTTTTTTCGTATCCTGTTTCAGAGCGTGCAATTGCCTGACACTCCCGGCTTTGATACCGGTTAATACTTTATCAACAACGGATATGCCGGTAGAGTTTTTTGTGAATCCCGTTATCTGGTCCTTAAATTTAATATTAATCACGCCGACCTGATACATCTTCTCCGGACCTCTGTAAATCACATTTCCTTTAATTGTATAATCACCGTCGTCGTTGAATGCAAAAAATGAAAATGACACTGTCACTAAAATCATCAGACTTATTGACATTTTCATTTTGGTAAGTAGTTTTTTCATAACTTATTATTATATTGTTAAAAATTAAAAATACGCTGTTTAATGAGAGCGAATTATTAAGCCCCCATATAAAAGGGCTGAGCAGCGAATTCGCATTATCTTAACAAAATTATGAATACTTAATTTGAAAGGCAATGGAGAAGGATTTCAACTCATTTGACTCAGTATTTCGGAGACGCGGCATTGTATAACTAAATATAAAGGAAAGAGTGTGCTTTTAAAGGGGGCTGACGAATCAGGTCAGCCCCTTTTGATACCATATTATGAAGTTGATTATTTAATCAGCGACATTTTCTTTATATCGCTGAATCCGTTTACTTCAAGTCTGTAGAAATATAATCCCGAAGATAGTCCTGCTCCGTCAAACTTATAGCTGTAATTACCCGCATTCATATTCTGCGAGACCAATGTCCTGACTTCTCTGCCCAGAATATCAAATATTTTCAGATTCACTAATCCCGCTTTCGATATCGAAAAATCAATATTTGTTACGGGGTTGAAAGGATTAGGATAATTCTGAGAAAGTTTATAAGTGACAGGAGTCTGACTTTCGTTGCCGATTTTAGTTACAAGATTATACCTGTTCCAGTAAACTTTCCTGCCCGCGGCACTTCCGCCTACCCATGCGGCTCCGACATCAATTCCACCGAGCTCGACAACAATAGGACTGTAATTTCTCACTGACCAGTTCGGATAGAACTGTGAAATCTGAGTCAACTCAAGAAAAGTTCCCGGGGTTACTGTTTCAGCATATTGATACATTAATTTATCAGTGTTATTTGTAGCGCCTCCCGATTGTAAACTATCGCTGTAATAAATTATATCACAATATCGGGTTCCTGTGCCGCTTATTCCAATACTGAACCAGTATTCATCTACATTCGGATTACCTGCGGCAAGGAAAGGAGCGCCGAATAAAACCCCGCTGTTAATGCTTGTTCTGCAGTAAATATCTATTGCACCGCTCGATCCTTCCGTGTAGTAAAACCAGGCAACACCGCTTGTTGCTGCAATATCAAACTCCGAGCGCATAGCAAGCGAATCCGTTACATTCTGGAAACCGCCTGAAACAGTGGTTAAAGTTCCCGGAGCCGACTCTCTGTATCGGGCGCACCGTATAATAGATTTTCCGAGATTCGGATTTATCGGCGACCTGTAAACACCGAACAAAGTATCTGATGTAGCCGACATAAACAATCTTATATTTTTTGAATTTGCCTGCACATATCCGGCATTTTGCCAGGTCCAGCCGAAATCAGTCGAGCCCCATCTTCTAAGACCGCCTGATTCTGTTGTTATCCACAGATATACAGAATTAGTCGAGCTTTTAACAACGTCAAAATCGTTCACAGCAGTTGAGTCAAATCCTTTAATAGCATTGGTCATAATATTCCATCTCCACACCTGTGCTCCGTATAAAAACCAGCAAAAGACGGAGTCATTTGAAATTGCCATCATTTCCGTACGCGGGAAGTTCACTCTGTTTGTGATGTAATTACTGTGGCTCGTCCATGTAGCGCCTGAGTTAGTAGATTTCCGAATAATGAGACCGCCGGTATTCGTTGACAGTGTATCGTTAATTGCCACATAAATTGTTCCGTTCGGTGTAGTTACTCCGGCCATCGGACCGATCGGTTCAAAATTAAGTATAAGGGCATTTGTTCCCCAGTCTGAATTTCCGCTGGTCGGATCAGGTGCAAGCCCTGTCCCTACGCGCAATTGCTGTGCGTAAAGGAAAAACGGAACGAACAGAATAATCAATAAAACAATAAATCTCTTTCTCATAATCTTTCCTTTCTTTTTAATTTGAAATTATTTTAGAACAACAAATTTTATATGAATAGTTCAATGCAAATACTAAGAAAAAAATGTATTATTTTCAATACATTAGTGTAAGTATCATAATCTCATTTCCCTGACGAAATATCATTTTTCCTGCATTACCTGCCAGACCACCTTGCCGTTCTGGCAGTTGAATTCAATTTTAGATGGTACGTAGTTATTGTTTTCTTTTAACCCGAATCTGTTGAAATTATCTATATTTTCGCTGAACTCAAACTCGAAGGTTTTTCCGGTGCCGAAAAACGATGTGTTAAGCGTCATTACAACGCTTCCGTCTTTGTTTATCAATCCCGCGAAAATGTGTTCGTATTTATCGTCGAATTTAAACGAACATCTTATATAATCGCCTTCGCCGAAATTGGTTATCCTGAGCGAGAAAGCGCCGCCCTTTTCACCGCCGGATTTATCCGCGGAGATTTCAAGCCTGACTTTAATACTGTCAGTATTGGAAACGGGTTTTAATTCTCTCCATGCGCCTCCGCATGAAGACAGAAGAAAAGTGATACATGCGATTATCACAATGAAGGCGAGAAAATATAAATTTTTCATTTGAATACACTGAATACTTTTTGTCAGCATTAAGCTCCTTACGGATTTCAATACGTTATTTAATCAATAAAAGTTTTTTTGTATCGGAAAAATCACCTGCCGTTAATCTGTAAAAATAAACTCCGCTTGTGAATGCAGAGCCGTCGAATGTAACCTGATATGTCCCCGCGGATTGCTTCTCGTTTACGAGTGTTGCCGCCTCGCGCCCCGTAACGTCAAAGACTGTAAGCTTAACTTCTCCCCGGCGGGGGATTGAATAGCGTATAGCGGTTGACGGATTAAAAGGATTCGGATAGTTCTGAGATAAAAAGAAATCATTCGGAAACTGTTCTTCGGCAGGCGGAATATTCACTATTATGTTATTTTTAAATACGTAATTTCCCAGTGATGCATCCCAGTTGCTGACTGCAAAGTCTAAATCGTGGGATGCAATATAGCGTATGCTGATAATAGTTCCGTTCGGCGGCGCAGATGCGAAACTAATCCAGCCGTTTTCCGCGTCATAACAGTATTGATTTGCCGAAACGGAATCGGCGCCGAAATATATTTTTATTATTTTATGAAACGGCTTCTTCGTAAGATAAAAAAGTTTTTTGGTGCCGCTGCTGGTGAACTGATTTGTCAGTGAATCGAGTCCGTCATTGTCGTAATCTCCGAATACAATCGTTTCTACCACGCTTCCGGTTACTGAAGTCCACTGCGGATTTACGTTAAATGTTCCCGACTGATTCAGATAAATCCTGCATGGCTGCCACCATCCTCCCGTTGTTAAATCCAAATCCCCGTCCTGGTCAATATCCGCCAGCGATATACCTGATCCGTAGCCCGAAAATGCGGACGACCAGAACGGAGTCGTGCTTAATGTTGTGCCTGTATTTAAATATATTTTAAATTTACCGGTTCCTCCGAGCTGATTATTCTCCGATACGGCTAAGTCAATCATGCCGTCGTTATTAACATCGCCGGCGAAAAGTGAATTGTTATTTATTCCCGCGTCAGCAGACATCCAGTAAGGTACTGTTCCGATCGAATCACCGTAATTCAGGTACATTCTCGATGGTCCTCTTTCTCCAGCAAATACAAGGTCTAACCGCCCGTCACCGTTAAAATCAGCCCATGTTACATCCATGCTGTAACCGAGATATTTGCTTTTCCAGCCCGGAAGCACAGCTAAAACTCCGTTGTTATTGAAATAAATTCTGTCATAATCGGGCTTTGAATTATAGCTTTCTCCCGTTGCCACTGCAAGGTCGAGGTCACCGTCTCCGTCTGCATCGCCGAATGCACAGCTGAATGTATAAAGCGTATCTTCCGATACCCATGACGGAGCAGAGTTAAGCGTGCCGCTGTTATTAAGATATAATTTCACTCTGCCTTTCTGACTGAAACCCGCCGCACCGATATAAACCGAAACTGCAACGTCCGGATATCCGTCTTTATTCACATCGCCGATTGAGAGCTGTCCGTGATAGTCAATATCACCCGACTGCCAGCTTGGCAGAGTCGGCAGAAAAGTCCCGCTTCCGGTGTTGTAATATACCACGACTTTTTCCCGTGCCATATCATTACCGTTTGCTACTACAAAATCAAGCCGGCCGTCACGGTTTATATCCGCCCATGCGCATCCGGTCGAGTAATTCAGAGGGTCAGTCGAAATCCATGTCGGTGATGTGTTGTACGGAACCTGGGCAGTTATTTTCAAAGAAAAAATTAAAAGAAACAAAAAAAGTAATGTATTTTTCATATAATTATTTTCTGTTAAGATTAAACTCCTGACGGAGTTTAAAAACCTTATTTAATCAATAATAATTTTTTTGTCTGAGAAAAATCACCTGCCGTTAATCTGTAAAAATAAACTCCCGACGGATGTATTTTCCCGTCGAATATGACTTCGTATGTTCCCGCTGATTGTTTTTCGTTTACGAGCGTTACCGCCTCGCGCCCCGCAGCGTCAAAGACCGTCAGCTTAACTTCTCCCGGGCGGGGGATTGAATAGCGTATAGCAGTTGACGGATTGAACGGATTCGGATAATTCTGATATAAATAAAATTCAGCAGGAATCTGTTCTGAAATATTTCTCACCGATATTATCTGTGAAAGCGGAATTCTCCATAAAGATTTACCCGATGTACCCGCAAATAGATAATTATTAAACACTTTAATCGTAAGTACATCGCAGTTATCTTTCCATTGCGGAGGCTGCGGCGTAACCAGTGACCAGCTTGCTCCGTCGTTAGTTGACATCCTTATTATTCCGCCTGTATAAGACAAATATGAAGCGAATACAATATTCATATATGTCTGAACGTAGTAACTTGCATCCGACACCGGAGAACTTATCCAGCTCCAGTTACTGCCCGAATCGGGCGACTTGAAAATGCCCCTCTGCGGAGTGCCGAAAAACAAGGCGGCGAAGATGTCGCTTCCCCTTACTGAAAGCGAAAGAGAAAACGGCGGATAAGTAAAACCGTTGTTAATTGTCTGCCAGGATGAGCCGTTATCAGAGCTCTTTACAAAACCGTTTCTTTTAGATGAGGCGAACATAACATTTCCCATATTAGCCAGCGCATATACTGTATCGTTTAAAATGATACCGTTTAGTTTAGTCCAGTTAGTACCGAAATTAGTTGACCGATAAATCCCTCCGCTCTGAGTTCCGGCAAAAAGCGAACTGCCGTTATATCCGAGCGATAAAGTTACGGAATCATTTAATCCTGAATTTGCGGGCTCCCATGCACTACCTCCGTTTGATGACCTGAAAATGCCTCCGTAAGTTCCGGTGAAAATGTAATTCCCGGCTTCCGTAAACGAATATACAACTGTATTTGCCAGCGAAACATTTGAAACACTCCAGTTACTTCCGGAATTAACACTTCGATACACACCGCCTCCCTGTGTTCCTGCGTAAAGAATATTATCTTTGGAATATAATGCATTGATAGTATGCACATCAAGTCCCGTGTTTTTTTGAAACCAGCTTGTACCGAAATCCACTGATAAATAAACGCCGCCGCCTGTTGAAGCGGCGAACAGATAACTGTTATAAACCCCGAATTTATATATGAGTCTGTCGTTAAGTCCGTTGTTCACTTCAACCCAGTTATCTCCGTAGTTCTGCGAAACATAAACTCCCTTGCCGAAACACGAGGCAATCGCTCTGGTTCCCTGAATAGTTACTGCTATAAACGGATACTGAGCAGGCAATCCGCTATTCACCGCAGACCAGGTGACTCCAGCATCAGCCGAGCGGTAAACTCCTCTGTCAGTGCCGGCGAGAATTATATATCCGGCTTTTTTCAGCGAAAAAACTTTCGTATTAAACGGTAGTCCGCTGTCATATTTATTCCAGGTTGATCCGATGTGATATGATACATATATACCGTTATCTGTTGCGGCATAAAGAGCAATATCGTCAGTAATGATATCATTAACTCTAATACTTCCGGGGAAATTTGTTTGCGACCAGTTAACCCCGTTGTTTATCGTATATACAATTCCGGAAGTAGATAAATTGCCGCCCAGACCTGCATAAATTGTCTCGTTAATTTTGCACATAGCGTTAATGGAATATGCCGAGCTTACCAGTGTGAAATTATATCCGTTATCCGCGGATATATAAAATCCGCTGTTATCAGCCGCGGCAAATACATACCCGCTTGCTATAACCATAGAGTTGATTCCGGACTGATAAATATTATTGGATCCTTTTGTCCAGTTTTGTCCGAGGTTATCGGATAAGTAAACACCTCTTTGAGTTCCGGCATAAAGAACTCCGTCCGTTCTGACGAACATGCTTTTTATGACGCCTCCTTCCGGTCCCGAATAAGACCAGTACGGCTGTGCACCAGCGACGGCAGAGCAAAATAAAAACAAAGCTATGACAAATTTCATATTATCGTTTTCTATTCTTGGGTTATAGTCGAAACAAATACAAAATAATATACATTCAGCGATTATACAAGAATAAAAATCATCAGCAAATCAAATGATGGTCATACCACGGATAAGTCACGCTTAAAGGCAGTATTGACGGGGTTTCAGAGTTTGATTAACAGCCTGCGTACAGTTCTTCTGCCATTTGTTCGAACATTTCCAGTTCATAAAGAATATTCTCTTTCATGTCGGCGAAACTTGTTTTTAACTCCGAGAAAAGTTCTTTATAATAAGCGATTCCGTCTGCAAGGTTGTTCCTGAAATTTGTTAATTGCTTTTGCTGGGCATCAGTCGGATTTATTGAGAAAGAATCTGTGAGATTTCTGAAATAATCCATATAAAGACCAAGTTCCTTTATGAAAAAATGCGGTCTGTCTTTTCGTTTCATGATATTAATCCTGCCGTAAATATGGTCAACCATTTTCTTCAGCGATACAATTTCGGAAAAATAAGCAAGGTTTGGTCCCGGGCAAACGGCTACAGCCGGTCCCGTTCCGTTCATATTTATATGATTTACAAGCATCGCGGAGGCGGACAGCCCAACACAAAGGCAGGACTTCTCAATAATTTTATCATGATGTTTATCATGAACGGGATTATTTTCTCCCAAAGCTGTAAGCTCCTGAATTTTTAGATTCTGATATTCCCTCGATGCAGTGCAGATTACCCCTTTAGTGAATTCTGTATTTGTTGAGAGGTATTTATCAGGGCATGAACTTCCCGGTCTGCCTTTATCAATAAAAGACTGCTTTTCGGCGTCTTTTGTGTTTCCCCTGAGGCTGTTGAAAGGAACTCCGAGCGGTGAAACATCGCTCAGATATAAATCTTTTTCTCCCGCCGCGCGCAATAATTCTCTTGTATGGTCGTCAACATTCGTAACTTCCGGTACGAGCAAAAACGGAGTTGCCCAGCCGACCGAATCAATATCGAACCGGTCTAATAAAAACTGATGTTCTTCCGCCGTTCCCACGCCGCCCTGAGCCGAGATTCTCATCGCGGGTGGAGTTTCCGGGCAGTACAGTGCCTTGTCTTTCAATGCCCGGGCGAATAAATCATAACTCATTTTGATGAGAGATTCTTTTTTCGTTTTTATCTCTTCCAATATCGGTCCCATCAGGTAACCGTCGGTTGCAAAGGCATGACCGCCGCAATTCAGACCTGACTCTACTCTGTATTCGCTGACCCACAATCCTTTTTTTGCAAGAAACTTTCCCTGAATTACTGCAGAGCGGTAATCGCTGATTTTTAAAGCGATTTTTTTCTTCAGCTTTCCCGTCCCGTCAGGATAAAAATCACTGAAGTTCTCTATGTAACCGTAGAGCCTCGGATTAATACCGGCTGATAAAACTACGGAAGATTCGAGTTCGCTGTTAGCGAAACCCCTTAATGCCGCATGTGCGTCGTTGAACTCAGGCGGTAAAAGTTCTCCGTCCCTGAAATTTTCCTTATCTACCTTTGTCATAATGTTCACATCAATATTTCCGATGATAAGATTATTCCTGAGCCAATCCTGCAATTCATCGGCATCGGGATTTCTCTTCAGCAATATTCCGAAATTCTTTTTCAGAACCGAATACTCCGGAAGCAGGGCGAAATATTTTTCAACTCCGCTTCCAGGGTGATAGCCCGAAGCGATAAGTTTAGTGAAATTATCTTTTACAATTTTATTTATCAGGTTGAGATATGCGGTAATTCTTTTAGCGCGGTAATCGTGAATATCGGGAGTAATAGCCTCGTAAGGGAAATTATGTAAATTGCAGTAATGCTTCCGCATTTTTTCAATCAGTATATCGTGCCCGATTGACATCACGGAAGATATACCTAAGTGCGCTACTCTGACGGGAGTATCAACTGTGAATCCGATACCCATAACCGGAACGTGAACTGTATGCGCGTTAAAATTTTTTGACACCATTTTAATAAAGTTTTATTCAGGTGCGCAAGAATACTAAATCTTGTGAAAAGTCAGAAATGCCGCTTACAAAACAGCCAAGCAAAATTTTAACGCAAAATTATGAGACCTGTGTCACGCAAAAAAAATATTTAAACTTACGTTTAGTTCTGTCCGTTTTTAAAAAGAAAAACCGTTAAAATCCGTGCGGACAAAACTCCTTAATATTGTAACAAGATTAATATTTTATTAATTCATTAATTATCTCTTCGTGCAAGCGTAAGTTATACGATTCAGCCGCTAAAATCAAGTCGCTAAAATCAATCCGCTGTACTGCGTATTGACAAACGGAAAGAGATAAGACATGATATTTTGTCTTGTTTCTTTAAAAATAATTTTATTTCTTAGATGACCATTTTGAAAATTTAAAAAGACATGTTATGAAAAAACTTTTATTTCTTTCCATCTTTGTTTTTTCCCTGACCGGTGTTGTTTTATCCCAGAGTATAGGTGAAAATCTGCAGAAAGTCGGAGCGGTATATTCTGCTATGTACCTTCAGTCCTTTGCTGACGCGCTCGGAACAAATTTGAATTCGAATTATTTTTATTCGGCTTATGTGCCGTTTGATAAGAAAAAACCGATTACTCCTCATGTCGGATTCAGGATTCGTATGATGGGTACTTTCTTAAGCGATGCAGACCAGAAGTTTAATTACAGTTACAGAGATTACGGGAATACAGGGGGAGGTCTGGTAATGGGGACTTATAGGGTAGTAAATGCTCCCACTGTTCTCGGCGATAAAACACCGGCTGTCGCAAAGTTTTACGATGATAACGGTAATTATTATCCGGTTAATGACTACACTCTGATCGGCGGAGTTATTAACACGAAGACAGTTCCTTTTGCTATGCCGGAAATTACTTTTGGTTCTCTTTACGGAACGGATGCTTCATTTATTATTTTACCTCCGGTCAATATTTCAAATAATGTCGGTAAATTTTCAATATACGGATTTACAATCCGCCATAATCTGAGCCATTATTTAAAGAAAAGTCCGGTGGACTTTGCAGTGCAGGGCGGTTATCAGAAAATGTATCTTACGGAATCGAATAATAACGATTTATGGAAATCAACAAACTTCTTTGTGAATGGTCAGGTAAGTAAAACATACAAGTTTGTTACAGGTTATGCCGCTTTGCAGTATGAAACTTATACAGCCGATATCAATTATATACAAACAGGTCTTACTACTGCACCGAAAACGATAGCATTTTCTTTAACAGGAAACAACAGATTCCGCGGAGTTATAGGTGCCGCGGTCAGGGCGGGATTTTTTGTATTTAATCTCGATGCGAATATCGGTAACAGATTTGCGCTCTCGGCTGGCATGAATTTTATAATTTTATAAAATATGTAAGGTTCGTTATTTTTTTTATTTTATATTCTTTCAAGGATTTTTATGCTCGTTGTTCTAAAACCCCGTATGGGATTGTGGAAATTGAAATATCGAATGCTACTAACATTCAACGCTACGGGATTTTTATGCTCTTTGTTCTAAAACCCCGTATGGGGTTTCCTGTAAATAGAAAATATCGTTAAAAAAAAGAAAACCCCGTTAGACCTTATGTTTAAAATTGTAAGCCTCAAATTTGTTTAGTATATTTAATTTTCGGAAAACCAAAATATAAACAAAAGGAGGCTTACAAGATGGAAGATACAAAAATTAATTTTAAAGGTCAGTCAATATATATTGGCTTAGATGTTCATCTAAAAAGCTGGAAAGTGTGTTTCCGCTTAGATGAATTTGAACACGGAGTTCACACAATGCCGCCTTCACCGAAGGCATTAAGTAATTATTTGAGGAAATATTTTCCAAACGGGGATTATTACAGTGTTTACGAAGCCGGTTATTGTGGATACTGGATACACGAAGAACTTGAAAGTTACGGAATACAGAACACAATCGTCAATCCCCTGGATGTACCAACAAAAGATAAAGAAAAGCGTGTAAAGACAGACAGGATTGATTGCAGAAAACTTGCACGCCACCTGCGGAACGGAGAGCTGGATACAATATTCATCCGGGATAAGGAACAACAGCAGGACAGGTCATTAGTAAGAATGCGATATACGCTTGTAAAAAAGCAGACTATATGCAAGAACCAAATAAAAAGTTTGTTAGCCTTTTACGGGATACAGATAGAGGAAGAAAAGATACAATCACACTGGTCAAAAAATTTTATTAAATGGATAGACGAGAGCACAAAACAAATGGGGAGTGCAACTTTGACATTTGAAATATTACTAAATGAGCTGAAAGATATTAGAGAGTTAGTATCAACTGTTACCAAACAAATACGGGTCCTGTCTGATACAGACCGATATAATGTAATCGTAAAATTATTACGGAGTATCCCCGGAATCAGTGTACTTTCGGCAATGACGATAATAACGGAAATCGGAGACATAAAGAATTTTGATAACTTAGATAAGCTTAACGGATATATAGGGTTAATACCAAATGAACATTCCAGCGGGGAAAAAGAAATTAAAACAAGAATGACACATCGTGGAAACAAAATATTAAAGAATATATTGGTAGAATGCAGTTGGATGGCGGTGAGAAAAGATCCGTCATTAATTTTAGCATACAAGAATTACATCAAGAAACATAAAAGTACTAAAGCAATAATAAAAATAACGAGGAAACTTGTGAGCAGAATCAGATTTGTATTGATAAATCAGCAGGAATATAAATTGTCAGTAGTTTGAAAATATTTACATTATTAGTTTAAAAAATCGATTTAAAATTTACTTAATGAAAAATGTTATAGCGGGCTATCGCTTAGGAAACCCTGCAGCTCTTTCGTCAAGAAAGATGTCTGCTACCAGTAGACTGCGAGCCCGCTCTATATAAACAAATAAAGGAATGCAGCTCTTAAATGAATAGAGAAAAAAGATGTCTGCAAATAAAAGGTTGTTCAAATAGGTAAATTATAAATCAAAAATATTAAGGAGAAAAGAACAGAAAAGACAAAATGCTTGTGTTATATCCGCTTCGCTACACCGCATTTTGTCTTTTTTGAAAAAAAACATTTGAGACTTGAATTTTAACATAAAAGGGGTTTCCTGTTAATAGAAAAAAACAAAAAAAAAAAGGGGGCTGACCTGTTAAGGTCAGCCCCCGCTTTATTAATGTTGAGTGAAGCCTTATTTTATCAATGTCATTTTCTTAATCAATGAGGCGCCGTCGGGTGATGTGAGTTTATATACATACACGCCTGTCGGCAGTTTACTACCGTCGAATGCAACCTTGTAATTGCTGACGGGTTTCATAGTGCCGTTTATCAGAACTGCAACTTCCTGTCCAAGTAAGTTGTAAACTTTAAGCGTAACAAATCCTTCTTTCGGAATGCTGACGTTAATGTTCG
>JAPLFI010000102.1 GCA_026390755.1 Ignavibacteriota bacterium | reverse complement strand
CTTGATGAACTTGACCCGAAGATTAAGGAAATGTACGATAAACTCGGCATTCCGCTAATAGAACAGCAGTTTTTAGCCGGCGTTGCAGTTGATGCGGTAATTGACAGTGTGTCTGTCGTAACTACATATAAAGAAAAACTCGCCGACCTCGGTATAATATTCTGTCCGATAAGCGAGGCAATTCAGCTCCATCCCGAACTTGTGGAAAAGTATCTCGGCTCAGTGGTTCCTTATACTGATAATTTTTTCACTGCCCTGAATTCCGCAGTTTTCAGCGACGGTTCGTTTGTTTATATACCGAAAGGCGTCAGGTGTCCCATGGAACTTTCGACATATTTCAGGATAAACACGGCGAACACCGGACAATTCGAAAGAACGCTCATAATAGCGGACGAAGGAAGTTACGTCAGTTACCTCGAAGGATGCACTGCTCCGATGAGGGACGAAAACCAGCTCCACGCCGCAGTGGTCGAGCTTATTGCAATGGACAATGCCGAAATAAAATATTCAACAGTGCAAAACTGGTATCCCGGCGATAAAGACGGAAAAGGCGGCATTTACAATTTCGTTACGAAGCGCGGGATATGCGGGAAGAACGCAAAGATTTCATGGACACAGGTAGAAACAGGTTCTTCGATAACATGGAAATATCCGAGCGTGATACTGAAAGGCGATAATGCAATAGGTGAATTTTATTCCGTGGCACTGACGAATAACTATCAGCAGGCGGACACGGGTACAAAAATGATTCACCTCGGAAAAAACACGAAGAGCAGAATTGTCTCAAAAGGAATTTCAGCGGGATTTAGTCAGAACAGTTACCGCGGACTTGTAAAAGTAAGTCCGAACGCCGATAAGGCGCGGAACTATTCGCAATGCGATTCACTGCTTATGGGCGACAGATGCGGGGCGCATACGTTCCCGTATTTCGATATTAAAAACAAGAGCGCAATAGTTGAGCACGAAGCAACAACGTCGAAAATCGGAGAGGATATAATGTTCTACTGCAATCAGCGGGGCATTTCCGAAGAAGACGCTGTAGCGTTAATCGTGAACGGATATGCGAAAGAAGTTCTGAACCAGCTTCCGATGGAGTTTGCAGTTGAAGCGCAGAAACTGCTGGCGATTTCGCTTGAGGGCAGCGTGGGGTAAACAATAAAATATTAATTAATATATAATATGTTAAGCATAAAGAATCTTAAAGCAAGTATTGAAGGCAAACAAATTTTAAAAGGCATAAACCTTGAGGTTAAGGCGGGTGAAGTGCACGCTATTATGGGTCCGAACGGCTCGGGTAAATCCACACTTGCTTCGGTTTTAGCCGGACGCGAAGGATATGAGGTTACCGGCGGCGAAGTTACTTACGAAAGAAAAAACCTGCTCGATATTACCGCTGAAGACAGGGCAAGAGAGGGAATATTTCTCGCCTTTCAATATCCGATTGAACCACAAATTTCATGAAAACCGCTCTGAACGAAATCAGGAAATACAAAGGACTTGAGCCTTTAAAAGCGGTTGATTTCCTGAAACTCCTTAAATCAAAAGCCGCATTGGTTGAACTCGAGCCGGGAATGACAAGCCGTTATGTAAACGTAGGTTTCTCCGGCGGTGAAAAGAAAAGGAATGAAATATTCCAGATGGCAATGCTTGAACCAAAACTCGGAATACTTGATGAAACCGATTCGGGGCTTGATATAGACGCTTTAAGGGTTGTTTCCGACGGAGTAAATAAACTGCGGAACAAGGATAACGCATTTGTTGTTATTACTCACTATCAGAGACTGCTCGATTATATAGTACCCGACTTTGTACATGTACTGAGCGACGGGAAGATAGTGAAATCCGGCGGCAAAGAACTTGCGTTACAGCTCGAAGAGCTCGGATACGACTGGCTTAAGGACGGTGAAACGGTAAACGGTGAACGGTGAACGGTAAACAGTAAACGAAAAACAGAAAAAAGTAAAACAGTTAATGGAAAACACGGGAACAAAAATTGATTTAAAAGAACAACTGCTTTGGGAATACAAACGGTTTGAAAGCGATATGAGCGAAGCGGCGGCGACTACTATACATAAAGTGAGGAGAGAAGCAAAAGAATGTTTTGTAAATCTCGGTTTCCCCGGAAAGACCGACGAAGAAGTTACACAGAGGTCACAGAGAAGACGCAGAGAAGAACTTTTTGAGAATAAGAGCAAAATCTTATTTGAAGAATGGAGATTCACAAACGTAAATCCGATAATTGCTAACGATTATAAACAGACATTTCAACCTGATACTAAAGCTCTCAACCGTTTTAAGGCGGATAAATATTTAGTTCACGGACTTGATGCCGATTACATTGTACTTATAAACGGAATTTATTCGGAGAAACATTCTGTCTTCCCGGAGCAGAACTTATTCAACACCCCGGAACTTTTTCACAAAGGAGAAAACGGTTTATATATCGGCGGGTTCATGTATGCGCAAACTGCCATACCGCTTATTATCGAAAATCATTTCGGAAAGTACGCCGACTTCACGAAAGACGGATTTACTGCACTGAACACGGCATACACATACGACGGCTCTATGATATATCTGAACAACGGGAAACGCGCACGCAAACCGATTGTTATACTGAATATAGCAGATTCTACCGACAACGATGTTATCATTAACACAAGGAATTTAATTATTCTCGGGGACAATGTTTCTGCCGACATTACTGAACTGTATTATTCAACCGGTAACGGAAAATCATTTACGAACACCGTATCGGAAATAGTTCTTGGAAATAATTCCGAACTGCATTACAATAAAATTCAAAATGAAGGCGAAAATGCTTATCACGTGGGAACAACACAGTTCCATCAGGGCAAAGACAGCAGTGTATTTTCAACAACAGTTTCATGGGGCGGAAGCATAACAAGAAACAATCTGAATTCTTATATAGGCGCAGATGGCGTTAATTGCTATTTCAGGGGCTTATATATTGTGAAGGATAATCAGATAATAGATAACCACACACTCGCAGACCACGCTTATCCGAACAGCCGCAGCAACGAGCATTACAAAGGGATTCTGGACGACAGCGGCACGGGAATTTTCAACGGTAAAATTATGGTCAGGCAGGACGCGCAGAAAACAAACGCTTATCAGACAAATAATAATATACTGCTGTCTGATAATGCGGCTATAAACTCGAAACCACAGCTTGAAATATTT
>JAPLFI010000320.1 GCA_026390755.1 Ignavibacteriota bacterium | reverse complement strand
TAGCGGCTTTCAGCCAGTTATGAAGAAGTTTATCATCGGGAAAAGCTTCGAGAATTGCATTATCAGTCGTATAAATATCTTTCGGGTTCCCCGAAAGCGCCGCCCAGCGGAATGGTCCTTTACCCTCGCAGAAAAGCGGGCGTATATATTCGGGAACGAATCCGGGAATTTCAAATGCCTGTTCAAATCCGTTCGCAAGCGCCTCTCCGCGGAGATTATTACCGTAATCAAATGTAACCGCGCCGCGTTTCATAAATTCCCACATAGCTTTACAGTGAACAACTGCGGTTTTTTTAGCGAGTTCCTGATATTTAACCGGGTCGCTTGTACGAAGCGTTAGCGCATCTTCGAATTTCATTCCCATAGGTACGTAGCCATTGAGCATATCGTGAGCGGAAGTCTGGTCAGTAAGCACATCCGGTATAATTCCCCTTTTCAGAATTTCTGGTAGTACTTCTCCCGCGTTACCTACCAAGCCGATTGATTTTGCGATTTTATTTATTTGGGCTTCTGCAACAAGTTTTAGCGCCTCATCAATACTTTCGGTCATAACGTCGCAATAACCCGTATCAATTCGTTTCTGAATACGCGTCTTATCAACGTCAATACCGAGTATAACTCCTCCGTTAAGTGTGGCAGCGAGCGGCTGAGCTCCTCCCATACCGCCGAGTCCGGCAGTAAGAACAAACCGTCCGGAAAGTGTGCCGCCGAATTTCTGTTTCGCGCATTCGGCAAATGTTTCGAATGTACCCTGCAGTATTCCCTGTGTGCCGATGTATATCCATGAGCCGGCAGTCATCTGCCCGTACATAGTAAGTCCGAGACCTTCAAGGCGGCGAAACTCATCCCATGTAGCCCACTTAGGAACAAGCTGTGAATTGGAAATAATACCCCGCGGTGCATCTTTATGAGTTTTGCAAACGGCGACGGGTTTGCCGGATTGTACCAGTAGTGTATCGTCATCATCGAGTGTTTTCAAAGTTGCCACTATCGAATCGTAGCATTCCCAGTTACGGGCGGCTTTTCCTGAACCGCCGTAAACAATCAGGTCCTGCGGGCGCTCGGCTACGTCAGGATCGAGGTTATTCATCAGCATACGCATGGCGGCTTCTGCCTGCCAGTTTTTGCATGACATTTTTGTACCGGTCGGAGCTTTTACTGTTCTTGTCATATAGTTTTATATTTTATATTTTAATCTTGTCCTAAACCCTATTTTTGTCATGCTGAACTTGTTTCAGCATCAGGATTAATTTTTTCTGCTATTACAACCATATTAGATGTCCAGAAAAAGTTAGATAAATATTTTTCTGAAATGGTTTTCATAATCTTAGACTTCCGGATAACGGGAAAACTGCGGCTATAAATAAATTTTATTTCAAAACCATACTTTTCCAGAATGTAACGAATTGTATCGGGAGTATAATACCATAAATGATGCTGTGTATCATAATAATCTGCGATATTTTTTTTCTTTATACCGGTTTTTTCCAAAAACAATTTAAATAATGCTGACCTGGAATGTATATTGGGAAGAGCTATAAAAAGTATTCCTTCGGGTTTTAATACAGAATGTATAATCCTCAGATATTGGACAGGATCTTTCAGGTGTTCAAATACATGAAGCATAGTAACCGCATCATACCCTTCTTTTTTATGTTCAATTTTTTCAAATTCCCCGCAGAGCATTTGAACCCCGGTTTTACGGCTAATCTCTTTTACTGTGTCGAAATCAATATCATACCCGGTTGGAATCCATCCTCTCTCCTTCGCTTTTTGTATCAGATGACCTTTGCCGGATCCTATATCAAAAAGCAAACCTTTAGACGGCTTGAATTTCTCCAGATATAACAAGCACTCGGAGTGAGATTTAAATAAAGTTTCATCAAAACTGCTTTGGTCTCTTGTATATCCGGCATAAAATTGCAGGAGAAATTCGTCTGAATACTGAGGATTAAGGAATTGAATCTTGCAGTCCCCGCATTTATATATCTGCGAACCATCGGAAGCCTGATGGTATTTAAATATTCTGTCGGAATTGCAAATTTTACATCTGCTTA
>JAPLFI010000531.1 GCA_026390755.1 Ignavibacteriota bacterium | reverse complement strand
CTGCACCATAACGAAACCCAAAAATACATGGCTTTAACATCGCCTCTTTGCTCTTAATGCTCTTAAACCCCCAGCGGGAGTTAGAAAACTGATAAAACTGTAATGCTTCAAGGCAAATCGGACAAATCGACTTTTTAAGTAAGGATGATTTATTGATTTAAGTTTTATGTTACTTTTCGGGTGCATGTTTAAAAAATTCAAAACTACGAAATAAAGACATTTTGAATTTTTTGAACACATTGGTTTCCGATTTCAAAACTGATTTCAATGATTTATATGTATTTTTTTGAAATTGATTTGTATATTAATAAAAAAAATCAGAAATGAAGATATTAAGAATATATTTAGATACATCAGTAATTGGAGGTTGCTTTGACCAAGAGTTTGCAGAATATTCTAATATTTTATTAAATGAGGTTATAGAAAGAAAAAGAATAGGAATAATATCTGATATAACTATTAAGGAACTATCTTTTGCACCTGATTCGATTTTTGATTATTTCAATTCACTATTATACAAATTTGAAATTATCAAAACAAACGATGAAATCGAATAATTGGCAGATTTATATTTGACGGAGGGAATTGTTTCACATAAATTCAGAAACAACTGCCTTCATATTGCCTTGGCTGCATTTTATAATATAGATCTATTAGTTAGTTGGAATTTTATACATATTGTTAATTTCGATAAAATAATAAAATTCAATTCTGTGAATTTAAAAAACGGATATAAAACTTTACAAATATATTCTCCAAGAGAGGTAGTATTTCAAGATGATAAAGAGTAAAAGTCAAAAAACCAACAAAAATAAATCTCCTAAAGTTATTGAGAATTTTAAAGCAGTTGAATGGACACGCAAAATCCGTGACAAGATGTATGAAGAAAATCAAAAGACCAACATCCATCAATATGTGAAGAAAATATTGTCATAAGCTTACGTAATAAGGCTTTAATTGAGCGGAATAGTGTTCTGATTTTAAAAAAGGATAAGGGCGGCAAAGTATTTTTCTCACAAAATCATGCCGCCCTTATTCAATGTTAAATTCTCAATTTTCAATGTACAATTGAAGAACTTCACATACTATTTAGTAGTCGAGTAGTCTCCGGCGCCACATATTACGGTATAATGGAAATGAGCGGCAATCTATGGGAACGTCTTGTAACTATCGGTAATACTACAGGCAGAGCATTTAATGGCACACACGGCAATGGAGTATTAACTTCCAATTCCAATTAAAGCATTATAAGGCAACGCCTACGGCGTTAAAGAGAAAAAGAAACTTAACACTTAACACTTAACACTTAACACTTAACACTTAACACTTAACACTTAACACTGCATAACCTGTTTATACCGCCGGTGAATAAATCTTCGGAAATTATCTTTAAATCACCGGTAAATTCTTCGTAGTTTATTTTTTCTATCCATTTTATTTCATCAAGTAATATCGCAGGAAATGAGTTTAGTATTTCGCAAATTACTAATGGGTCAATTGAGGCATCTTTCTCCCTCGCTTCAGCCGCTAACTCTTTCCAGTCGTATTTCATCCTTCTTGAAATAAAAACTAAATCAACTATATCTTTGGCTTCATAACGGTATAATGCAGATATTTTGTTTGATAATATATTTCTCAGACTGTCTATCTTCCCTAATGTTTCATCATGCACGAATTTTCCGTAATGCGGTGCGATGTCGTTTACCAGGTCAATTTTTAAAATTGTTTCGGTATCGCAGCGGGTTATAATAAATTGCGTAAAATCTTTATACCGCCTGATATCCTGTGTTTCATAGCGTATCGCTTGACCTTTTTTCATTTTCTCTAATTCAGCATAAAACTTCTGAATATAACCGCTGTATTTATCGTCATCGTTTACGAATAAATCAATATCATCAGAATATCTGTAAGAATTATAATACCTGCTTAATGCCGTACCACCTGTTAGATAGAATGGTATTTCTAAGTCTCGAACGACTTTCAGAATCCCATCCTGAAACGGATACAACTTCGTTATGTAATAATTTTCTCGCAAATTCGAGCCTCTTTTGTAAATCTTTGAATCTAATTTTTTTAATAAATTCTTTGGTTAATACTAAACGCAAATTTTCAATTCCAAGTAAACTGACTATTTCGTACCAGTATGCTCTTTCAAATATCCTGATAAGTATTCTTTCAGCTTTGTCATCATATAATCTATTATCGTTCAGAAAATCCTCTAATGGCTTTATATCAACATTGTAATCCCAGAAAAACTTATCTAAATTTATTTTATCCATACAAGCCCAATATAAATCATTTAATAAAATAAATCTGTGTAAATCCGCACTATCGTACCGGCAGGAATTCTCCATAAAAAAGCAAGTTGCAACTACCCGGCGTTTAAAAAGAGTTACACTTAACTCTTAATTCGCATACACAACGCGTCCTTCTTTGATGGTTTTCAGGATTTTTATATCCTTAATCTTTATAGGGTCAATTGTAAGCGGGTTACCGCTCAGTATTACAAAGTCGGCAAATTTTCCCTTTTCAATAGTGCCTTTATATTTCTGTTCTCCTATTGCGATTGTGCTGTTAATGGTTATTGCTTTTATAGCTTCCAGAGGTGAAATTTTTTCGTCTTCACCTAATATTACACCGGTACGGGAAATCCTGTTCACCGCTGTCCAAATCGTAAATATTCCGTTTAACGGGGTTACATTGAAATCTGTATGATTCGTAGGTTTCAGTCCAAGTTTCATGGCTGTGTTGAACGGGCTGAGAAAAAAAGCTCTATCTTTGCCGAGATTGCGAATATGAACGTTACCCCAATAAAATGTATGATTCGTAAAAAATGAAGGTGTGATGCCGTATTGTTTATACTTTTCTAATTGGTCTTTTCTGACAATCTGGGAATGAACGATTACAGTACCGAGACTTATTTTGGTATCCGGTATGTTAAGTGTTTTTATAGCATATTCATGAGCAGTTAAAATCATATCAATTGCGGCATCGCCGTTGCAATGCGCAAAGACCTGTATTCCGTTTTGATAACACTTTGTTACTAATTTATTCAGCGTATTCTGATCAATATTCGGCTTGCCTGAACATTCAACCGTACAACCGGATTCCGGCATCAAAGGTTTTG
>JAPLFI010000196.1 GCA_026390755.1 Ignavibacteriota bacterium | reverse complement strand
TTAATCTAAACATAAATTAAAAATGAAAGCAAAAAAAATATTTACCGTTTTTGCAATTATTTCGATTTTACTTACTTCGGGATTGTCCCATTCTCAAATCGGATTCAGCCCTAAAATTGATTCATTAACCAATTTTGTAACGACATCATCCATCGGTCTTCTTGACAGAAGATTGAGCGGCGATACAACGTGTATAATTGGCGGATTGACCAGCACAATTGTTTCCCGATATTGGGGAGCAGTAACAAATCAGAAAGCAGCTCAGTATATCTTCGAACTTTTTCAGAGTTACGGTTACACCCCAAGATATCAGAATAACAGCGCTACGAGCGTCAATGTACTGGCGAGAAAAACCGGAACAAAGTATCCGAATCAGTATTATGTTATATGCGCTCATTACGACGACATGCCGTCGGGTGCATTAGCACCCGGAGCGGACGATAACGCATCCGGTACTGTCGGAGTTCTGGAAGTAGCGAGAATTCTTGCAACGTTCAATACCGATTACTCTATCGTCTTTGCAGCATTCGATGAAGAAGAAAGAGGTCTGTACGGAAGTAAAGCATTTATTGACACCGCTTACTTTAAAGGCGATTCAATAGTCGGCGGAGTGAATCTTGACATGATTTCATACGACGGAAACAACGACGGTAAATGCGAAGTTGTATCAAATACTGCATCTTCCGACTTTGCCGATGAATATATCGCGGTTATGAATACGTATGTCCCGACACTTGTTCCGATAAAAAAGGTTAACACAACCGCCAACAGCGACCATGCGTCTTTCTGGACAAGAAATTACAAGGCATTCATGTGCATTGAGGATAATACGGATTTTACACCTTATTACCACACTGTTAACGATAAATACAGCACACTGAATTTACCGTATTTCGTAAAAACCACAAAAACAGCGCTTGCCGGCATAACAGCATTTGCGGCAAACTACAGAATGAGCTTTACTCATACACAAATCGCATCCGGCAATAGTACGGGACCCCGCTCGGCATCTGTTGTCATAAAATCGGCCAAAGGAATCGGGAAACTCACAAATTTACCGAGACTTTATTATAAGATTAATTCGGGCTCGTTTTCATCACTGACTCCGAACTATTCAAATCTTGACACTTTCAAATACTCGATTCCCGGTCAGCCGCACGGGTCAACCGTTTCATATTATTTTGCGGCTCAGGATTCCATGGCTAATTTCGTATGCACGTATCCTGCCGGCGGCAGAGGTATGAACCCTCCTGGGACAACACCTCCGGGTCAGTTTTTTTCTTACTTAGTTGACAATATTTCCAATGCCTGCGTCGGAGCGGGTGCGACTCCTGTTGACTATCCGTTCTATACATATTATGATGATGCAAGGACAGATATGCTGTATCTTTCCAGTGATTTGCTTGCAGGAGGATTGACAACCGGCAGTATAACAAAAATTGCATTTGATGTCACAACAGCCTCGGCTCAGGTCATGAACGGATTTAAAGTAAAAATGCAGAATTCGAGCTCCGCATCTATATCAACTTTCACCGATAACGGATGGACTACGGTCTTTGACGGAACATACTCCATCGCAGGTACAGGTTTACAGACAATAACATTAACGACGCCTTTTTACTGGGACGGAGCTAATAATTTAATGATAGAAATCTGCTTCAATAATTCATCATGGTCTGCAAGTTCGTCTGTTAAATCAACTACGGCGGCTGGCAGGGTTGTTCATAATCATGAGGACCTCGCAACGGGCGACGGATGCGTGTTAATAACGACTCCGGGAACCGGAAACACAACCTTACCTAATATTTGTTTCACGATGATGGTAACCGGAGGAGAAATTTCCGGAACAAACGTTCCTAAGAAATAT
>JAPLFI010000387.1:1576-2630 GCA_026390755.1 Ignavibacteriota bacterium | reverse complement strand
CCGCCTTTCTGGTCAACCGTACCGCGTCCCCACACTTTACCGTCTTCGATTTTCGGCGTGAAAGGGTCGAAATTCCATAACGACATTTCACCCGCATAGACTGTATCTATATGCGCGTCAAAGGCGATTACGCGCGGTCCGTTTCCTATTCGTCCGATAACATTTCCGAGTCCGTCAATCCGTACTTCATCAAATCCTTCCTTCAGCATTTTCTTCTTTATGACTTCAATCACATCTTTTTCTTTGCCGGAAAAAGAAGGAGTTCTTACAAGTTCGGCTAAAAATTCCGCAGTCTGCGGCTCAAGTTCCTTTGCTCTTTCTAAAATTTTATTATACATTTTTTTGTTTTTACAATTTATCTTTTGCATTTCGTACTTATTTTCTTGTCATCCTGAACATGTTTCAGGATCTCTGGTAATATCTCTTATCATAATAAAAGCTTTTAATCTGTGTTCATCTATGGCTTATTTTCTTTCCTTTTCTCTGTTTTTATTAAAATTTATTCCATAGCTCTGTCGTAAGTTCTCGCGCTTTTTTCGATATTTCTTCTTCGTCAATATTAAGTGTCAATATTTTATTCTCCATCAGCACTTTTCCGTTTGCTATAGTTGTATCAACCGCTGATTGTGAAATCCCGAATATGATATGTCCAAGATAAGTATTTCCGTCCAACGGTGTCGGCGGAATGTAATCAATAAGAACAATATCCGCGGCTCCGCCTTCAGTTATCTGTCCGAGAGGAACATTCCAGTATCTTCCCGCAATAATTGAATTATTACGGAGCAATGTATTTGCCGATTCCATAAATCCGCAGGACGGATTAGAATTCCTGATATGCTGAGCCCAGAGTGCGACGCGCAGTTCCTCTGTCATTTTAACTGTCATGGCATCCGTGCCGAGTCCGACGAGTATTCCTTTTTCCTGCATTTTTATTATATCGGCTATTCCGACTGCGTTGTTCAGATTAGACTGCGGATTATGGACAACCGCTGTTCCGTTGCCGGCGAGTATGTCCATTTCTTTTTCATTTACGTGAACACAATGTGCCGCAATG
>JAPLFI010000387.1:0-1567 GCA_026390755.1 Ignavibacteriota bacterium | reverse complement strand
GCCGCAATGCTTTTATTTCCGAGAATTCCGAATTTATTAAGGCGCTCAACGACTCTCAATCCGTGAGTCTGCATGCAATGTATCTGGTCAGATTCTGCTTCGGCAACGTGTATATGAAAACCTGCATTGTACTGCTCTGCGAGTTCTTTTGCTCTTTCAAGTGTTTTATCGCTGACAGTAAATGAAGCGTGGAGACCGAACAAAGCTTTGAGCTGTTCATCGTTTTTATCATTGCAAAATTTGATGAAGTCCGAATTTTCTTTAAGACCTTCGTTTGTTATTTCAGCGCCGTCGCGGTCGGAGACTTCATAACATAATGAAGCACGTAATCCCGTTTCTTTTACGGCTTTCGCGATTATTGAAAGCGAGCCGTAAATAGCTTTCGGGCTGGCGTGGTGGTCTATTAATGTTGTCGTTCCGTGTCTTATCGCTGATAACAGCATAATCAGAGCGCTGTAGTAAGTAGTGTCGTTTGTTAATATCTTATCAAGTTTCCACCATAGATTTTCAAGCACTTCGTTGAAATTATTTGAAGGTTTTGCCTTGCCGAGTCCGCGGACTAGTGTGCTGTAAAAATGCATGTGCGCGTTAATAAATCCGGGCATGACTGCTTTTCCCTCAGCGTTTATTACACGTGTATATTTGCCGGTAAAATTTTTTGTCTCGTCTATCTTAGTAATTTTTCCGTCCTCAATCAGAATAGAGTGATTATACAGTACACGCGGAGATTCTCCGAGCGTAATTATAATTCCGTCTTTAATTAAAATTGTATCAGCCATATAATTGTATTATGATTCATCTAAAAGTGATAATTCTTTTTTATTTCGTTCTCTCATATACAGCGCGCCGGAGAAACACTTCTGAACGCAGATTGAACATCCAATGCATTTTGAGGCGTCCGTAAACGGAACATTTTTATTGTCGAGAGACACTGCCTGATACGGACAGCGTGTACAGTTGCCGCAGTGCTGGCATTGTTCCGAATTAACGTCTGATATTTTTTTGACGGAAGACAGTTCCATAAAACCCGTAACGGGATTCGGCAAGGCGCATCCGATAAGTTCATTTACCGATGAATATCCGCGCTCACTGAGCAGATAACTTAATCCCGAATGCAAATCATCAATAATTCCGTATCCGTATTTCATTGCTATAGTGCAGAACTGAACTGTTTTGGCTCCGAGTGCAAGGAAATCCGCCGCGGCTTTATAATCCATCGGTCCGCCGTTGCCCGAAACCGTAACGCCGAGTTTAGATACATTGGCGAGAGTAAGATTGCTTATTGGGATAACGCCTTCTCCCGAGAGTCCGACAACGATACCTTCTTCCCAGTTTTTCTTATTTCCTGTGCGGAAAGATAAACTCGGAAAAGTATTTGCAAGCGTGACGCCCGCTTTTTTATAAGGATATTTTGCAAAGACTTCCTTTATAGCTGTGATGATTGGATATATAGCGGTAACTGCCGCAGTAAGCTTGAAAAGTTTAGGAATGTCAGCTTTACCGGCTTTCATAATCCATTCAACTATTTTCGCCGTCAGTTCTGCATCCTGCGAGACTATATCGCCCT
>JAPLFI010000439.1 GCA_026390755.1 Ignavibacteriota bacterium | reverse complement strand
CCGTACCTAACGAATTTGCCTGGGGTACTACAGGAATTGCAAACAGTGAATACACACTGATTAATAGCGGGGCGGATAATGAAGTTATAGCTACCGGCTACAGCACCACAGTTGGCAATGCCGCTTATGGTGTTACTACACCATATATTGGTAGTATTAATGGACCGGTGCGTGTAGGTATTTTTGCGGGTAATAGTCTCAATACAGGCAGGGTAACAGCAGGCGCTACGTATTACGGTATAATGGAGATGGGCGGTAATTTGTTTGAACGTCCTGTAACAGTTGGCAATAGCACCGGCAGAGCATTTACCGGCACACATGGCAATGGTTTGCTCGACGCGACAGGTAATGCCGATGCCTCCACCTGGCCTGGCATAAATGCAATAGGCTCCGGTTTACGGGGCGGCTATTGGGGACATGATGTATCGTACGTGCCTGTTTCTTCACGCGGCATTGCGTCAGAAGCAGTCAGTAATCGTCGCGATGATTGTGGCGGTCGCGGAGTTCGTTCGATGCCTTAAATGGGATTATTAATATTAGGAACCAGGGGCAAAGCCCAAACAAATTATTTTATTAAAACAAATTTTTAAAAAATATTCCAACTTGTAAAATGAAAAAGATAATAATATATTTAATGTTACTTCTGGCCCTCCCTGTATTACTGCGTGCGCAGTATTTGGGCGGTAATGGAAGGGGCGATGTATCAGTCAGTTTAACATATGTTCCTCTTGATCTTGACATTCCAGTCCTTTTTCAACCATTAAATGGAGCGATAAATCTTCAGATAAATATTAATTTAAAATGGTTTAATACGTGCGGACCAAATTATAGAGTTCAACTATCAAATAATAATTTGTTTGCGTCCGGAGTAAAGTTAGACACAACTCTTACTGATACAATGACATTTGTTAGTTCTTTACTGAATGACACTACATATTACTGGCGGGTTCAAAGTATATCTCCTTACGATACAAGTACATGGTCTTCTATATGGAGTTTTAAAACTATTGTTGACACCCCTGACGTGCCAGTACTTTTTCAACCCTTAAATAATTCTAGCAACATTACTGTTTCTCCTTCTCTGTATTGGAATCCTTCATTGAGAGCTAGTTTTTATACTGTAGAAGTATCTTCAGACAGTAATTTCTCATCCATAATATATAGAGATTCAAGTTTAGCCGATACTTCGGCTCAAGTTGGTTCACTATCGTATAACACAAAATATTTTTGGCGTGTAAATGCAAGAAATATCGGTGGTGCAAGCGCCTGGTCAAATAAATGGTATTTTACTACAACACTTGCCACTCCTGTGCTTATATCACCGCTAAATAATTCTGTCGGTAATCTTATTAATCCAATAATGCAATGGAATCAAGTAACCGGTTCATCTAAATATCATTTGCAAATATCACAAAATATTCAATTTACGGAACTTGTATTCAATGATTCAAATATTTCGACAATCCAGCAGGAAGCAAGTGGATTGATTCAGTTAACCAACTATTACTGGCGTGTAAGAGCGCGGAATATTGGAGGTTATGGGAGTTTTTCAAATTACTGGGCATTTAAAACAATGGGTTTGCCAAATATAATTTCAATTATATATCCACAGAACTATTCTGTAAATATTCCGATTAATCTTTCATTTCATTGGTCAAAAGGTTCAGACCAGACAATGGTTCCTTTCATAAAAAATGAACTAAAAAGGGAAGATAAGGATAATAATCTTATAATCAGCAAATACTGGTTTGAACTTGTAACCGACACAGCGAATATGGCAGGACTCATAAGAGACACAACTTTGTCAGATACTACAAAGTTTATAAGCAATCTATCGAATTACTCATATTATTATTGGAGAATTAAAGGTAAAAATGAATTGGGCTGGGGAAATTTCACCATTTGGAATAAGTTCAGAACAGTAATTCAGGCACCATCAATAATTGCTTTAGTACAGCCCCCAAACAATGCAACCGATCAAAATTCAACAACCACATTTGTATGGAATAAAGAGCCAATATCGGAAAGATATTTTATACAGGTTTCAACTGATTCTACCTTTAATATAGTTTCATTCAGTGATTCAACAAATTCAGGAAATGATACGATAAAGACTGTTAGTCCATTGTTATATAATACAAAATATTACTGGAGAGTTAATGGGTATAATATAGGGGGATTTGGCACATATTCAAATGTGTGGAATTTTTATACTTTTGTCTCCGGAGTTGTTCAGTTGCTATCACCCTTAAATGGAAGTGTTAATCAAGCATTAAATCCAACATTAACATGGAGCCCTGAACTAACAGCAATAGGTTATCATCTTCAGGTATCATTGGATACAAATTTTTCTTCGCCTTTGGTAAATGATTCAAGTATCACAACGACATCTAAACAGATTAACGGATTATCTCTAAACACTCGATATTTTTGGAGGGTAAAAACACGAAGTACAACAGGTACAGGTCCATATTCAAATAAATGGTTCTTTGTAACTCAGCTTCCGACGCCATTTATTGGTACTATCGGTGCTGGTAATGGCACAATTAATATGAGCTGGTCAATTACTCCGAATTCAAATATAAGAAGTTTCAGAATATACAGAAATACATATTCACCTGCGGCAACTTTGGTCGATAGTGTACCTGGCACACAATCTGCGTATTCAAATACGGGATTGATAAATGGATTAACATACTATTTCAGAGTCAAAGCAGTTAATTATTTTAATGGCGAGAGTGACTTCAGTAATGAAAGGTCTGCGGTTCCTTTCAATATTCCACCTGTTGCCGCACAATTAAGAGATACTACATTATTCAATGAAGGAAGGCTGTTATTAAGAAACTTAACTTTTTCAAGCAGTGGCAGCTACGATCCTGAGGGTACTATTGATTCAATCCATTGGTATTTAAATGGTGGATATGTAAGTAATTCTGCTAATTATTCTTATAATTTTCCGCAGGGACTAAATACTGTTAAACTTGTCGTAATTGATAATAATGGTGCAAAAGATTCAAGTATAGCAAAAGTTAAAAGAGCGGTCTTTGTTAAACAATTTGCAGGTCCGGTGTATGCCGGATTAAGTATGACGGCTGATAGTATACTTTATGCAATTGCTTCGGGTGATAAAGTTTATAGAATGGATACAGACGGAAATATAAAATACTTCCTAAGTGTAGGCGGCAATATTTTATCGTCAAGCTCTATTGCTTATGATACGTCTGTATTCATCGGTTCCACTGATAATAATCTATATGCATTTTCTAAAAATGGTACTTCCCTCTGGCCCCCCTTGCCGCTCGGCGGACAATTGACGGCAACCGCTACTGTTGATTCAAGTTCGAACCGGATTTTTATTGGTTCAGCGAATTATAATTTTCAGGCAATAAATCGTACAAACGGATCAATAGTTTGGAACTTCTTTGCAGATGCTCCAATAAAATATTCGGCAGTAATAACAAATAACCGGAGGTTGATATTTACTACAATAAAGGGAACTATATATGGCTTTAATATTGATAATCTGACAAGCACTCCGGTATGGGTTATTAGTTCAAATAATGATACTATCAGCACATCCCCTGCTATTGATAATCAGGGGTATTTCTATGTTGGTACGACAAGCGGAAAAATAAAAAAGATTTCAATGCTTCCCAGTTTACCCGGAATAGTCGTTTGGGAATCCATAATCGGTGGTACCATCAATTCCTCACCAGTCATAGATGGTAATGGAAAAGTATATGCTGGATCAAGTAATGGAAATTTATACAGACTCAACAAAAGCAACGGAAATATTGAATGGTCATTCCAATCGGGTTCCCCAATTAATACGACCCCTGCGATTTCTCAGACAGGTAGAATTTATTTTGGTAATCAAGCCGGTGAAATCTTTGCAATAGACTCTCTGCGAAATGTAAAATGGTACTATAAAGATTCGACATCTATAGGTGCTGCCGTACTTTATAAAAATGGTACAGTTTATGTCGGTAGTTATGGGGGTAAAGTTCTTGCTTTCTTTGATGGTACAGAATTTAATTTAAATCCGATGCTTAATCCTGCTCCAATGTGGGGAACATATCAGGGTAATAACAGAAGAACGGGAAATCAATATGATGTTATTACACAGCAGAACCTTACTCTCAACCTGAAAATATATTTGGAAGGATTCTGGGACGGCTCAACCCAAGTATCAGATACAACTACGGTATATCTTGCTAATACTACAACGCCGTTTGCTTTTATTGACAGTGCTAAAGTAGTTCTCTCAACTTCAGGTACATATTCTGTGAATTTTACAAAAGCGCCGAATGCAAGTTATTATATCGTTGTAAATCACAGAAACCATCTCGAAACATGGAGTAAACTCCCGCAGTCATTCGTAACTAATGTTGTAGTGAATTACGACTTTACCACAGCGGCAAATAAGGCATTCGGTGATAATATGAAGCAAGTCGGTAGCGTTTGGGTACTCTATGGCGGTGACGCTAACCGTGACGGCTCTGTTGATGCTCTTGATTTATTTATTTTTATAGGACAATTTGGAAATTCCGGATATCTTAGCTGTGACTTCAACGGAGATGAATCAGTTGACGCATTGGACGTTCCTATACTTGTTGCAAACTTCGGACTCGGCAAAGCAGTCCCGACGCTCGACGGCGGAAACGGACAGCCCGGAAACATCAATAAAGGCAAGGTAATAGAAGAGATACAAAAGAAATACAAGCTGAACGGTGAATCAGATAAGAAAGAGACCTTTAAAAAAACAGAAATTAAATTAAATTAAATTACAAAAAATGAAAAAACTATTTTTAATTCTGCTTTTTGCAGTGATATTTCTCGGCGAGGGATACAGCCAGTCAAAGGTCAACTTCATGCTTGTAAACCCGAGGCTCGTGGGCGGATTCTCTATGTTTGACCTGAACGCTACCGTTCCGACAGGAAAGTTCTGGAGACCGGGCGCATGTAACATAAGAATAAACTTCACGACCGTACCTGCGGGCGTACTGACGGTGAAATCCGACAATCCAATGGTAAGCGCCAATCCAAACATCAGTAACGCAAACGGCTATCAGGCAATGACAACAACTTAAACAAATATTATTATGAATACAAAAAAACTTTTGCACATCGTTTTTATTTTCTGCCTGTTTATGTTTGTAAGTTACAGCGCACTTGCAAACAACATCTCCGTATCTAACTTCCGTCTTGTGGGTCAAAACATTACAAATCACTACACCATGGTAAAATTCGACATCACTTGGGAGAATTCCTGGCGAAATTCTTCTTCGCCGAATAATTGGGATGCCGCATGGGTGTTTGTGAAGTACCGTGTAGGTTCAGGCGCATATCAGCATGCATGGCTGAATAATACTGGACACATCAACCCAATTGGTAGTACAATAACTACCGGTTTGCTCGAACCTGATTCAACATTTAATGCAACTACAAATCCGGGTCTGGGAGTATTTATATTCCGCGATGCTGACGGCACGGGCACATTTTCCAAAACAGCCGTAAAACTCCGCTGGAATTATGGTGCCAATGGATTAAGTGATACAGCAAGGATAGATATTCGTGTATATGCGATTGAGCATGTGTATGTTCCGACTGGTGCATTTTCTGCTGGAAGTGGTGGTTCTGAAAGCAATGGATTTACTCTCACCACAATCAATACAGGCAATGCTACGACCACCCCAACTGGTACCGGCACTCTGGGCGGAGAGGCCGGTGGCTATCCCACCGGTCAAACTGCCCCTGACAATGCAACCTGGCCTAATGGCTTTAACGCTTTTTACTGTATGAAATACGAAATTAGTCAGCAAGGGTATGTTGACTTTTTGAATAATCTTACAACAACACAAGCTACTAACCGCTTTCCTAACTATAACGGTAGTCACAGGCACGCTATTTCGGTATCAAGTGGAGTTTATAGTACCACTAATCCTTTTGTTGCTTGCACCTATATTTGTTGGGCAGATGTAGCGGCATATCTCGATTGGAGTGGCTTACGCCCGATGACAGAATTGGAATATGAAAAATCCTGCAGGGGAACACTTTTGCCCGTACCTAACGAATTTGCCTGGGGTACTACAGGAATTGCAAACAGTGAATACACACTGATTAATAGCGGGGCGGATAATGAAGTTATAGCTACCGGCTACAGCACCACAGTTGGCAATGCCGCTTATGATGTTACTACACCATATATTGGTAGTATTAATGGACCGGTTCGTGTAGGTATTTTTGCGGGTAATAGTCTCAATACAGGCAGGGTAACAGCAGGCGCTACGTATTACGGTATAATGGAGATGAGCGGTAATTTGTGGGAACGTCCTGTAACTGTTGGCAATTCCACAGGCAGAGCATTTACCGGCACACATGGCAATGGTTTGCTAGACGCGACAGGTAATGCAAATGTCTCCACTTGGCCCGCCATGAATGCCTTAGGCGCCGGTATACGTGGGGGTTGTTGGGGCGGCTCGAGTGCTCTGCAAGTTTCCTCACGCAACAACGCGACTGGTATCTACAATGGTCCTGATCTCAATATTGGCGGTCGCGGAGTTCGTTCGATGCCTTAGCGCGGTGGGTTTTTAAAAAACAATTTTTATCAAAATAAACAAACAAAATAAATGTAAAAAGATAACAATGTTTATAGTGCTTACGCTGGCATTTCCGGATTTATTGCAAGCTCAATACATTGGTGGAAATAGCAAGGGTTATTTATCAGTTTTAAAACTCGTTGTATTTAATATGTTTGGTAGTGAGATTGAAACCCTCGTAAACGAAACGCAGTCCGTTGGAACTTATGAAGCAACATTCAACGCCTCGCAACTCCCAAGCGGTATTTACTTTGCAAGATTCGAAGCCGGCACTTATAATAACATCATCAAAATGCTAATGCTGAAATAAAATTATACTCATATTTATTTATGAAAAGAACAACAATATTTATTAAAATCACATTCATAATTTAAAAAATACAAAATAAATATAATTTGAAAAGTCCTTTAGAAGCTAAGCAACGAAGAAAAGAATTGTTTTCAATGACATTAATAATAATCTTAGTAGTTGCAATATTGTGGCTGTTTGTAAATAATATTATTATAAACATTTTGTGTAGTACACTTTTACTCTGGTTTTATTTAGCTCAGATTGTTGAGATAATTGACTATCACGATGGGATATATGATTGTAAAAAAGAAATGAAGATGAAGGACCATTTGTTATCGGGATTATGATAAGATATAATTACTCTCGTACTTTGTATAATAACTATTTTTGAAAATTTAAATTTTATATTATCCTACTATATTTTTTGAAAAGAATAATTTAAGTCAAGTTCTTATTTATTTCCGGTTCGCCGTTCTTCACTCCGATTATCTCAGCCGCGATTGATACGGCTATTTCTTCGGGTGTCTTGCTCGATATCTGCACACCTATAGGCGAGTGAACCTTGCTCAGTGCGGATTTCAGCACGCCCTCTTTTATCAGCTCACTGAATAATCTTTTCACTTTCGATTTGCTGCCCATTAATCCGATATATTTCACTTTCTTTTTCAGCGCCTGCAGTAAAACGGTTTTATCGTCGCGATGACCTGGAGTCACAATCACTATATATGACCTGGCTCCCTCTTTTGCATGTCTTACGCACTTACTGAAATCGTCTATGATTATTTCGTGTGCATAAGAATTTTCTTTCAACGTGGCAACTTCGGCGCGGCTGTCAATTACTACAACATGAAAACCAACGAACCTCATAGCCTTGGATAATGCAAGCCCGACATGTCCGCCTCCGAATATATATACCCTCTCCCGAATCCCAAGCGGCTCGGAATATATAAATTCGTCAGACTTTATCATAAATTCATGCGGTTTGTTTTCTTTGACGGCTTTGAGCGCGCGGCTTATTTCCGGCAGGTCGCTCTGCGCCAGCGGAACGAATGCTATAATCTGCTCGCCTGAGCATACCATTCCTGAATTATCTTTCACTTCCGGAATGTGCTTATATCTCTTGTAATATACCGGCGCCTGGTTCTTTTTTAAAAGCGCCTTTGATTCGTTTATTATATTATTCTCCATTATTCCGCCGCCGACCGTTCCGGCAATTTTGCCGTCACCAGCAACTGCCATTTTAAATCCCTG
>JAPLFI010000375.1 GCA_026390755.1 Ignavibacteriota bacterium | reverse complement strand
CGGTATTTCCTGACGCTGTGCCTTATATTGCGGGAATTCTATGTGCCGGAATGTCGGTTGCTGAGTATCAAAACACACGGCTATATGATGAGGGTTTTCTTCTTCGATTATGCGTATAAGAGAATTCACAAAGCCGTATATGGCTGATGTATTCCGTCCCTGCGCGTCTGTCAGAGGGTGTGATATCATGGCAAAATAAGCCCTGTATATCATCGCCATTGCGTCAATTAAAAAAAGTTTTTCAGGCATTGCTCGCTTCTGCTGTTAAATAAAATTTAGTAATTATAAAAAATCTTGCAAATAATAAACATAACTATTAACACAGACTTTTTTTGCAGTCATTTCAATCCAATCCACGGCGTTTAATTAACGGTGCTATATCGGGCTCTGCGCCGCGGAAACGCTTATACAGTACCATCGGGTCTTCCGTGCCGCCGCGCTCGAGTATATTCGTCCTGAATGCGTCCGCCGTTGCCTTGTCAAATAATCCTTTTTCTTTAAATGCCTCGAATGCATCTGCATCCAGCACCTGCGCCCAGAGGTAGCTGTAATATCCGGCTGAATATCCGGAGCTGAAAATATGGTTGTAATATGTAGTCCTGTAACGCGGCAGGATTTCCGATATAAGCCCGATTTTATTCATCGCCGACGACTCAAAATCCAGGACAGAAAGTGTCATCGCAGATGTCTGCGTGTGATAAGCCATGTCGAGATACGATGCGGCAATATATTCCGTTGTTGCGAATCCCTGATTGAACTTAGAACTGTTTTCCATTTTCTTGACGAGCGCATCCGGAATTATTTCACCGGTTTTATAATGTTTCGCATATAATGCAAGTACTTCCGGCTCGAATGCCCAGTTTTCCATTATTTGCGAAGGCAGTTCCACAAAATCCCTCGATACGCTCGTTCCCGAAATAGTCTTATAATTGCATTTTGAAAGAAGTCCGTGTAAAGCATGACCGAATTCGTGAAAGAACGTTTCGGCTTCGTCAGCCGTAAGCAAAGAGGGAATCGTACCGGTCGGACGCGTAAAATTACCCACAATTCCGATTATGGGATAACTGAATTTTCCGTTATATACATACTGGTCGCGGTAGTTATTCATCCAAGCGCCTCCTCTTTTGCTTGCGCGCGGATGAAAATCCATGAAGAGTATTCCTATATAACTACCGTCATTATTTTTCACTTCGTACGCCTGCGCTTCCTCGTGATAAACGGGAACGTCCGTCAGGCGGGTAAATTCGATACCGTAAAGTTTACTCGAAAGCGCGAAGATACCTTTCTTAACGTTTTCAAGCTCAAAGTACTGTCTAAGCTCTTCTTCATCAATGTCATACTTCTCTTTCCTTAGTTTTTCAGTATAATATCTCCAGTCCCACGTCTGAAGTTTGAAATCTCCTTTTTCTTTATCAATCATCCCCTGCAGGTCATAAGCTTCTCTGCTCGCTCTTTTCAGCGCGGGAGTCCATAGTTTATCGAGAAGTTTATACACATTCGCGGGATTCTTTGCCATACTTTCCGTGAGGACAAAATCAGCGTGTGATTTATATCCCAGCAGGTTTGCCTTCTCAATGCGAAGGTTTATAATTTCGACTATTATTTTTTTATTATCGTTTTCATTTTCGTTGTTGCAGCGGTTGCTGTATGCTTTCAGTATCTTTTCGCGCAAATCCCGTTTAGCGGAATACTGCAGAAACGGCATTACACTCGAATTGCTGAGCGTAAAGACCCACTTTCCTTCAAGTCCCGCTTTCTTAGCAGTTTCGGCAGCTCCGTCTATCAGTCCCTGAGGAAGTCCTGCAAGGTCGTCTTTGTTTTCAATTATAAGTTTATAACCGTTGGTTTCGGCGAGAAGGTTTTCGCCGAATTTCAGGCTCAGCAGTGAAAGCTTCCCGTTTATGTCACGGAAACGCGCCTGTTTGTCCTTATCAAGACCCGCTCCGCCTCGTATAAATTGTTTATAATATTCTTCAAGAAGCATTTTCTGCTCTGTTGTCAGGCTCAGATTATCTTTCGAATCATAAACGGTTTTCACACGCGCAAAAAGTTTTTCGTTCATCATAATGTCATCTT
>JAPLFI010000128.1 GCA_026390755.1 Ignavibacteriota bacterium | reverse complement strand
GTTCCCTGCAAATTTGCCTGTTCAACAATATGAAAGCGGATTTTATTGCCACAGATACACCGCTCTCAGCAGAAACTGTCATTAATTACAGTATAAAAGAAAGTTTCGCCGTCTTTATTTTCTGGTTTTTCGGAATCGGCTGAAACTGGCAACACTTAACACTTAACACTTAACACTTAACACTTAACACTTAACACTTAATTTATATGGCAAGTATCCTGAATTTTGATTAAATTGTAAAAGCGAAAACAAAAATAATCGTTCTTTAATGCCGTCAGCACGCAGAATAATCAGGATAAAAGTACTCGAAGTTTTATACGCGCACGAAATCGCGAAAGATCCTATCGAAAAGGTTAAGAAAGATTTATTGACCGGAATATCAGATATTGAAAAATATAATTTTGCTTCTCAGTTAATAGATTCAGTTCTCAAAAACCAGCGGCAGATTGACGAAATTATTGAGGGTAAGATACATAACTGGGAATATGACAGGGTTTCCCTGCTTGATAAGATTATAATGCGCATCGGCATCGCCGAACTTATGAATTTCCCCGAAATACCACCGAAAGTAACTATCAACGAAGCCATCGAAATAGCCAAAGAATACTGTGCGGGCAAAAGCGGACAGTTCATAAACGGAATTCTGGATTCATATCTCTCGGAACTGAAAAAGGGAGATAAACTGAATAAAGAAGGAAGAGGTCTTCTCGACATCAAGAAAAAAAAGGATGCAAAATAAGAAACAGGTCTTTATATGGTCCCTGTTTGATTTTGCGAATTCTTCCTATGCAGTAATAATCGCCGCATTTGTATTCGCTGTTTATTTTACCGGCGTTGTCTGCGAAAAAAATCCGGCGGGCGATTTCTTATGGTCGCTCGGCATTAATATTTCCATGCTGATATCCGCCGTTCTTAATCCGGTTTGCGGCGCTCTTGCCGATAAAACTTCAAACAAAAAAGCATTCCTCTTTTTTTTTACCGTTCTTGCCGTCGTCCCAACGGCGCTTCTGTATTTCACCGGCGCAGGAACAATTGCTCTGGCGCTGATTCTTTTTGTGGTTTCCAATATCGGCTTCCAGACGGGGCTTACGTTCTATGACGCATTTATATCCGATATTGCCGAGGAAAAGTATTATAATAAAGTATCGGCTTTCGGATATGCCGTCGGATATATCGGCTCGCTGATTTCTGTACTGCTTGTTTTTCCGTTTAAAGATAATTACAACCTGCTTTTTGTTGTTACGGCTTTGTTTTTTCTTGTATTCTCTATGCCGCTTTTCCTCTTTCTCAAAGAAAAGAAGATTGTTCGCGGAGATACAGAAAAAATAAATTATTTCTCTTATGGTTTTGTGAAAGTTTTTAATACGCTGAAGCATATAGGAAAATACCGCAATCTCAGGGATTTTCTTATTGCTTTTTTTCTGTATATAGACGCCGTTAATACCATAATCTTTTTCTCGGGAATTTACGCCAGCAAAACTCTGAATTTCGGTATAACAGAGCTTGCGGTTTTCTTTATAATAGTGCAGTTCACGGCTATGCTCGGCTCGTTTCTCTTCGGCTGGGTTGGCGATAAACTCGGAATACTCCGCTCCATCATACTGACGTTATTTTTCTGGATAGCGATAATACTATTTATTTTTATTTTCGTACACGAAAATTCTTACCTTGTAATAGGCAG
>JAPLFI010000368.1 GCA_026390755.1 Ignavibacteriota bacterium | reverse complement strand
CAGCTTATAAAGTTACATGCGAGATATGGGGTGGTAGTACTATAAATTCCTCCCGATTCTGATATGCCATATCTATAACCTGTACTGGCGGTTGAGTAGCGATTTGAAGCCTGATTTGCGGTGAGACTATTCAAAAAGTCCACATACTCCTGCTGGCTTAATTCATATTTCATACAGTAAAAGGCATAGTAACCTTTTGGAAAGGCGGCAGGAATAGGTCCGAGCCTGTCACCGCCAAGCCCGGCGCCAGACATATAAAGGTTATTGACTGCAGTCCCCACTGTGATTTGTCCTTCACCTGTAATCGGGTAAGTATTAGTAATAGCTGTGTCGGGATATACAGATCTGTAGAAATGATTGCTTTCCGCTCCTCCGCTGCCTATAGAAAAGTTTCCCTGCGGTACATATACCTGCTCAATTGCATATACACGAATATCTATTACTGCGTTATCATTTAATCCGTTGGCGCCATAATTCCAGCGGAGCTGTACACCGGCTTTGGAAAACGTGTTTGCATCCCGGTATATAAATGCTCCCAAACCCGGATTATTGGTGGCGTTAAATGCAGAATCAGGTTTGAGCAGACCGGTAGATATTGTACTTCCGGTCGGGTTTATGTGTCCCGTATTGTTCAGCCACGCATGCTGCCATGTGCCAGTACCTACTCTGTATTTGACGAACACCCAAGCGGCATCCCAATTATTAAGTGCAGAAGAAGTTCTCCATGAGTTTTCCCAACTGATGTCAAATTTTACCATAATATAGTGATTTGTAGTGTTTTGACCGGTAAAACTGAAGTTTGTGACAGAAATGTTGTTTGCAAACAAACTGTGACTTACAGACATAAACAGGAAGAAGAAAAGTACTATCCGGAAAAGATTGTTTGTTTTCATACTCTATTGATTAAATCATTGATAAAAAAATTTCTTAAATGCATACATTCATTGGTTTATGAATTCAAACCCTTTTTCAAATGCAGATACATATAATTCTGAAAATGCGTAAACACAAAAGCCCGGATTGTTCATAAAACCCGGGCTGATAATCGTATTTTATGAGTACAAAGTTATTTAATCAGAATCATTTGTTTCGTATCCGTAAAGCTGTTGGAGTTTATTCTGTAGAAGTAAACACCGCTGGAAAGATTGCCTGCGGCAAACTCAACCTGATAGCGTCCTTCTTTTTTTACTTCGCTGACCAGTGTGCGAACTTCCTTACCGAGCAAATCATAAACCTTCAATGAAACAAATCCGCTTTTCGGGATTTCAAAATTAATTTTTGTAACAGGATTGAACGGGTTCGGATAATTCTGGCTTAAATTATATTTAGCAGGTGTTTCATTGCCGCCGATACTTGTTATTGCACTGTATCTGTCCCAGTACACTCTTTTGTTAGTTCCGTCTAAACCTACCCACACAATACCGACATCCGTACCCGGCAGTACGCACAGTGCGGGTTTGTAGTTCCCGATTGACCATACGGGCGGCTTCTGACTTATCTGTGTTCCGGGTGAAAAATTTACTGCTGAGAGCAGAGCGTTACTGTAAATTACCTTATCCGAATTATTTGTGGATGGACCGCTTTGAAGACTGTCCGAATAGTATGATAAATAAAAACCATCCGAATAATATTTTAAATCAAACCAATATTCATCAATGTTTGGATTTGCGGCAATATCAACGGCTGTAGCATAAGTTACGCCTCCGTCAATACTTTTTCTCCCTTTAATATTAATAGCTCCTGTCGTTCCGGATGTGTATAGAAACCAGACGTTCCCGTTATAAACACTTGTCATGTATTCATTTTTTGCAACTGTTTCCAATGCTACATCCTGAAAGCCCGAGGACGCTAAAATTCCCGGCGCAGTTTGCATATACCTTGCGGCTCTGATAACGGATGTTGCTGTGTCCGGTAAAACCGGACCTAAATAGTTCAGGATTAAAGAATCGCCTGCAGAAATGCAAATTCTGGGTTTAACCCCTGCGCTGGAAATGCTTCCCCTGTTAATCCATGTTGTGCCTCCGTCAAGCGAACTGTACCTTCTGACCCCGGTAGGAATCGTATCATAAAAATAATAAAGAGCTCCGTTGTTTGCGCCGACAACATCGAAAGTTGACATTGTATATCCAAACCCTGCCACATTTAAACTAAGATTTCGGAAATTCCAGCAATAAACCTGGCTGCCGCACTGTTCGAATAAATAAATTGAATCTGCCGCTCCGCCGGCGCTGATAAGTTTAAGCTTATCATATCTCGCCCGTAAAGTCAAACCTGTGCTGTAAAGCGTCCATGTATTGCCGTTATTCGTTGACTGGAAAATAATCAAACCAAGATTTGTAGTCGCAAGTGTGTCATTAACCGCAACGTATATTGTACCGTTGCTCGCGCGGATCGCAGCGACAGGTCCGCATGGTTCAAAATTGCTAATGACAACATCACTGCCCCACAACGGACTTTGTAATGTGTTAATCCCTGTCAGGTTCGGTTTTTCAATCCTCATTTCCTGAGCATTTAAAGATATTGCAAAGATGAAGAGCATGATAGTAACTAACATTTTTTTCATAGATGAATCCTTTTGTTTAAGTTTAGAAAATAATTAAGAATAAATAGTTGAAATCGATTTTAAAATAACAAAAAATAATTGATGGATAATTTAAGTTGCAGGATAAGACGAGTGATTGAAGTTTTCATGATTGATTCCTTAAGTTCGTTTTATTGTTATTTGCTACCTTGACCGCATAAAAATATATAACGTAATTATACACCCTTTGGGGGTAAATATAATAGTATTATTCTCAATAGTCAACACATAAAAGGGATTTATTTACCTTGACAGGGGGTTATTAATCAGCTTTAATTTTCGGGGACAGTTGCTATTCCGTTTTGGGGTTTTTCCAAATTTAATCTAAAAGCATTATTTATTTTTGTAATAATATTTATTCTCTTGTTATAAAGTTCGAGACAGCATAAAGCGGGTAAACATTTACACTATTATAGGACGAATAATTTTCCAGAGAGAAACGAATGCCCTGATTCAGATTTTTTTCTTTTAAAAACTGATACATACTCTGCATTGATCCTTTTTTTGCGGATTTAACTTCTATAGGAATAATACTATGATTTGATTGAAACACATAATCCACTTCGGCATTACTGCTTGCTGTTTCCCTTTGCCAGTAATAAAGTTCTTGCTGCCGATAACAGGACAAAGATTTAATTATTTCCAATCCTACAAATAATTCTGCGATTGCTCCTTTATTGATAAAATTAAAATCATTTTCCAGTAAATAGCTTGAAATATCAAGGCCTAAGAGTCTTTGGAAGACCCCGGTATCAAAAACCAGCATTTTTCTTTTTTTTTGGTCACTTTCAGCTCCAAGCGGAATTCCGTTAGATGAACTGTGAGTAACCGGAATTACAAGACCTGCCATAATCAGAAGATTTATCGC
>JAPLFI010000532.1 GCA_026390755.1 Ignavibacteriota bacterium | reverse complement strand
TGAATGGGACCTTCCGTATTAAATTCAGTAGTGTTGGCAGTCGACAAATCAATTTTGTTAAATTCAGCATAAAATTTAAGATAATTTCTTAAAAAGGCATATTTTGAATTGTCTGATAATGTTTTTGAGACAGAATAACGGTCTGAAATATATGGTAATAATATTTCATCAACTATTGCCAAATCGAGGTTTTTTCCTCCTAAGTGATTATCACCTTCAGTATCTTCAACTTTCATAATTCCTTCATTTGAGCTCATAAGAGCTGCATCGAACGTTCCACCTCCAAAATCGAATACCAACCAATATCCATCTTTAGTTTTATAATCAACTGCATAGGCTAAAGAAGCAGCTATAGGTTCCTGAAGTAACTCACAATATTGAAATCCGGCCATTTCAGCAGATCTTTTTGTTGCATCGTATTGCACCCCATAAAATTTAGCAGGAACCGTAATTACGACGGCATTAAACTCTTCATCCTTTACGTAATTTTTTAAAGTTTTTAATATTTCCGCAGAAAGCATTTCAGGTGAATAATGTTCGTTCATATTATTACTAAAATACATATAGTCTTTACCCATATTTCTCTTGAACTCTGTATATGTATTCGTAGGATCAGTTAATAAAGGAATTGGCAAATATACTCTATCACCAACAAAAATTTGTTTTTTGGGAGAAAAGTGGACACAAGATGGAGTCGTATCTTTTTGATATCTATCACTTTTAAAAATAAATATATTCCCGTCTTTTAACCTACAAATCGCAGAATTTGTAGTACCCAAATCTATCCCGTAATTAATTCTAAATTGTGACATATAGTAGTTTTAAAATGATTAATAAGTTACTTTGAATACTATTTTAAGCGTAAATGATTTTATATTTTTATTTAACATCAAGTTCGGATATACCGACTTCCACATCACCGTGGTACAATGTAACTCCTTTATATAGTATTTGCGGTTTAATTACCTTTACGATTATTTGCTCTCCCTTTTTCAGACCTGCAACAGGTACAATATTTTTTGCCAGAACAGTCATATTTGTATCATAATTAAGATTTTTTAATTCGACAATTTCATATCCCTGATTATTAAATTCATCTTCCAATCTTCTAATTGAGCTATTAAGAGATGATAATCCCTTTAATGTCATATCCATTGTTTCTATTCTTGTTCTCATTCTGTGTATCTCTTCACCAACTCTAAGGGCGAGACTATGCTCTGGCAATAGAACTAATTCTGAGTTCACAACAGAAGATTGAACATTTTGATTTTTATCTCTTGATAACATTAAACTCAAAAGAGATGATAATTTATTGTCATGCTTATTATTATAATTTTGTATTAAGTGGTTTATTTCATAATTTTTAATATTATAATACCGCAGACCTAAAAAATATACGGCGATAACAGCAATAATAATCAATATTAACAGGGAAATAATATACTTATTAGTTGAGTAATTATTATCAACTAATTCTTTATAATTTTTTTCATTTTTTTGTATTTCCAATTGATAGTTTTTTATATCTTTAGTCAAAGAATTATAACTATTGTTAAATATCATGCTTAAAGAATCAATCTTATCCCTGTAAATATTATCATCATTTATCTTAGATTTCCTAATATTTTTTAATTCACTGTTGAGACTTATTATTTTCTTTTTTAACTTCTTAAGTTCATTTTTAGAACTAACAGTTGACAGATATATTGTTTGCGGAATAATATCAGGTGATAGCGTTATTAAAAATAGTATTAAAAGAAGATATTTTTTCATATTTTATATATTTTATTATTAATCTCTCGTAAACGATGTCTTAGTGATTGTAGACGAACCTTTTTTTACTGATATTGACGACGGAGGACTTTGGAATAAATAATCAACATTGTCAATATGAAACAACTCACCTGAATAACCTTTATCCCGAGCATTTTTACTATTACTATTTCCATAACTATTACCATACACAATGTACCTATATGAATATTTATTTTTTCTATATGGATTAAATATCCATGTTCCACTTTCATCAATATTATATTTAGATACGACTGAATCATAAGTTACTCTTATATTTCCAATATGTATTCTATATTTTGTGCGATCATTTGCACCCACTGATACGGACTCTTCATCTATATAGTCTGAAGCAAAATCACTATCTCCATCCGTTTTTAAATATGATATTTTAATAATAATACTTCTATTTAAACCATTATCTATATAAAGCGAACATATTTTAGCATAATTAATCACTAATATTATTAGCAAGGATACTAAAAATCCAGCGAGTATTATATTTATTGTGATTAATCTTTTCATTTAATTGTCATACTCTTATTTATTAATCTCAACCAGGGGAACTACCAATACTCCACCCTTCTCTCAATAAATCACTAATAGTATTATTTTTCATAATTGAATTATTCGATTTAGCTTTTACCTTTGCTATTTTATATTTTCGGTCTTCGAAAATATAACCTGAGAAAAGACCGATAACTAATCCAATTAATGCACCAATAATCCCTACACCATTCAATATCACTTCAAATAACAAACCAATATTCACAAAAATTAAAATAAACATTAATTTATAATGAAACAGTTTTTTATGGAAATCAAAACAATTAATGCATCTACGGATATTGACTTTTAATGTTTGGTATCTTGTCGTAGTTCTATTCAGGAATGTATCTCGACTTATTACTTTATACATACCTACATCCATCACACATTTTTCAACCGCTACATTTTTACCACAGAACCAGCATACCATATTATTTTTTATCTCTAAAATGGCATTTTCGCTTTCTTGGATATTTTCTTTACTATTTTGCGAACATTTCAGGCTATTAGCATAGATAAAAATATTTTCGCATATTTCAAATAATTTTTCATCTTTTGAAACATTGTTATTGAATGATCTATTGATACAACGAATAAGATATTTTGATATATTATCAGATAAAATCGTTAGCGACAATTCATTATCACCGAATATATTTTCAAGATATGCCATGTCATCTTTTATTTCTAAAATTATTTTATCGGCAAGGACATAAGCATTATCTTTATAGTTATTTATTTTCTCCTGATAATCTTCCAATACTCTTTCTATGTTAACTAAACGATTAGATGTTAATTTACTTAACAACTTTTGCCTATATATTTCCGGTAAAACATATTCATCTAAAGCATTGATTACTTCTTTACCCGAAATACCATTTGTTCTATCAATATAGATTTCCAAATGCGATATCATCATATCGCAATATTCATTTATTATTAAATCACTTCTTTTTCTTCTTGAAAGATTAATTTTCGGAAAAAGCAATAAATATTCATCCCAAAAAATATCAGATTCAAATAATTTATTCATCAGTTCTATAGATAAGAAATAATCTTTATTTCCGAATTTTTTACTGTTGGCTGAAGAAGTCATCAAAGATAGTAAGCATAAATTTTTAATATATTGGTAATTGTTAGCTGTTATATAATTTTCATCAGCACTATTCTGCCATACTTTTCTTCCTTTTTCTATGTTACCTAAATATAAACAATTCATTGCTTCTCCATCCAACTTATCAATTTCCAAAAAGCAAAATAGAGAGAATATAATTCTTGATTGAACATTTTCTAATTTTTGATAAGCAGAAGAAATAGTTTCTTTTGATCTTAACAATGGGCCTATCCAACCAATATCAGTATTAAGTTTTTTAGGTTCTTTACCTATCGATATATAGGCATCAAAGTCAGAAACCCTCTTCGAGAATTCCCTATCAGATGCTGTAATTGGCAGACCCAATATCCTATATGGATTATTTACAATTATATCCATTATTCAAATTATTATTCGTTGTAAATTGTTTTTATATCAAAATTAGTATTAACTTATAACATATTAAATAAATTGCTACAAAATATTGCATATTAATTTGATTTTTAGTAACTGTATCAGTTAAATTAGTGATATTAATTTTCATCATCAGATAGAGTAAAATCATTCTTTGAGATTCTATTTGTCCCTAAATTTCCACCATATTGAGTAAACAATTCAACTTCATATCCGTGTATTTTTCTGCCATCTACGTAGAAATCAAATATCTTATCAGCTTCACTAAATCTTGTATCATCTCCAAATAAATATTTCTCACCATACCATTTGTCTCCAGAAGCATATATTATTTTTGCCGATCCTATGGGGACATTAGTTTTATAAGTTGATCCTGCTCTTAAAAATATGGTTAATAATGTTTTACCATTATTGTTGTTTACAACTTTTATGTAAAAATTATCAGTATTATCAGCTGTAATTTTCAGAGGAGCAATAAGCTTTTTATTGGTTGATTTCCTCATTAGACCAGTTTTAGGTAAAGATTTTTCTTTTACGTCATTGGCTAATAGATTTTTATTAGACTCAATATTTGTTGTGGAAGATTTTTGAGTGGTTGTATTTTTAGAGTTATTACTTGATGAATTACCTAATGTGTTATTGGAAGAATTAGATGTATTTTGATTATCATATGAAGAATTACTTTTCTTCCCTTTTTCTACATTATATACAATAACGACAAAGAGCGAAATTAATAAAACAACTAACAAAGAATTAATAATTTTTATTTTATTATGCTCAAAAAATACGTTTACACGGGAAGAATGTTTTTTATTTTTATTAAAAATCGGTTTGACATTATTTGCTTTCATTACATCCGGTAATTTATAACCGATTATTACTAATTCCTTACATTTAGTACACCTAATATTTTTCCCTATATGTCGTTTATCTGAATGATAAAGTTCACCGCAATATGGGCATTTAGTTATTACCATATTATTTATACATAAATTGATGAATTACAAAATAATCTGAAAATAATTAAACAACTTTTGATATTCGAATGCATTTATATATGATTTTGTAAATCAGGTTAATGATATTTATTATATTATCAGTTACTTACAGCTATCTTTTTTGTCTAATTATATAAAATTGCCAAGTATATCCCATATTCTTTTCTAAATATTCAGAACCTATATTTGGCACAACACCGGGAGCCGAAGCACGATAATCGCAGGAGCCTGGTGAAAGTGTTAAAGATTTTGTTTCCTGAGGCGAAAATGAGTATGTCTGGCTATTTAGTTTAAGAGTTAAAGTTAAATTAGTATTATTGTAGATTTCAACTTCAGGATTATAGACTGATGTTCGTCCCTTTGGCACAAATATTCCCTGTTTGTCTTTATATACTATATCGCCAAGTTTAACATAAGATGCAGGTATGTAACCTTCCTTATCAGTTGCAATATCAATAATGTTGTAGAAGTCATTCTTTGTTTCCAGGGATATTATGAAAATTTGAGTGCCAGATTTTAAAGTGCTTATTAAGGCATAATCTTTACCGGGACCTTCATAAAAATTTACTTTTTTTGTAACCCAGCCGAGATAAGACTGGCCAAAAGCCGAGACAGAACATAAAGAAATGAAAATAATGAGAAGAATTCTTTTCATAGACTAATAATTGAGAATTCACAAAACCGGTAAATTATTGTATCTGGAGCAGAGGATATAATACGAATTTCCGGACGTCTCTTTTTATACATATTGCACTTTTTAGATTAACAGTTCAGTTACTTATTTCGACAAGAATTATCAATCCCTCGCTGTTAATTATCACATGCTTTCGAGAAAGTATAATAAACATTTGTTTGATACAATGGAAATATATATACTTCCCTGGTAAGATTTGTATCATGGAATGATACCATTTTATTTGCACCGATAATTTGAGACAAACCTGGCGATAAGGAGCCGGTTAAAAATAAAATTGCATACAACATAACCAACCAAACCGGAGAAAACGCAACTAACCCGGACATGACGACCAGAGAAACGGCACAATAGAAAAATGGGAAGTTAAACGCATAATTATTCGTGTTATTGGCGTTTTACTCCGAAAAAGCGGCGAACATTGCAAACGAGAATCATTTGCTGGCGAGTCGCGAAACCCCAGGTACGCATTTTCTTTGCCGAAGGCAAAAACCGTGACAAAAGCGGAGTGTAACGGACGGAACGAACGAAGGGGAAACGGAAAGCAACATCAAAGCAGGCGGAAAGACCCTTGCTTACGGCTTTTGATAATGCTCTTAGACGTGCGGCGTAGCGGAAACGGCGCAAAGACGGAGACACGGCAGAACACACATTGTTCCGTTTTCCGCCGCCGCACACAATAAGAAACTGTCCACGAAGAGGGTACTTATTGAGCGAGCATGGCAAACGGCCTGCCTGCATCAGGCAGGCAGGCGCTGTTCTTGCCTGTCTGCTCCAGGTAGACGGCGTAGTTTTGCCGTGCGAGGGATTTATAATGCTCTTAGAAGCGGGGGGAAGAGCCGGGGGGATAGGGTGGATAACATTATTCTATTGACAGGTAACGCCTACGGCGTTAAGAATGGATATGCTCTTTGGAGCGGGCGGACTTAAACACGAAGAACAGATTATAGTGCGTAATGAAAAATATAGATATCTTGACTTTTGCAAAGATATAAGCTATATTTGTAGAAATTTCACAATAATAAAGGCTATTTACATGCTTATTCAATTTTCCATAGGAAATTATAGAACATTTAAGGAAAAAGCAACTTTAAGTTTAGTTGCCTCCAACTACGATAAAACAACGAGGGAAGACGATAATGTTTATGCAGAAGACAAATTCGGTTTGCGTATTTTAAAATCTGCAGTTATTTACGGAGCAAACGCATCAGGGAAAAGTAAACTTTTAGAAGCAGTTGAATTTATGCGCTGGCTTGTTTTAAATTCATTCAGAAAAATTCAAATTGGAGAAAAGATTAAAGTTCATCCTTTTCTTTTTCATTCCGATTTTGAAAATGCCCCATCATATTTCGAGATAATATTTTATCATAATAAGATACTTTACCGATACGGCTTTGAAGTTACCAAAGAAGAAGTAGAATCTGAATGGTTGTTTATGCGAGAAATAAGAAAAGAAATACTGATATTCAAAAGACAAGGAGAAAAAAGAGAATTTCATCCTGTGCATTTTAAAGTCGGGAAAAGTCTTCAAAGGCAGGAAATGCTGAGGAAAAATGCATTAATACTTTCATCTGCGGCTCAAACAAATAATAAGATTGTTGAAGATGTTATTGACTGGTTTAAGAATCTACAAATATTGTCAGGATTAAGAGAAGAAGGATATGAGGGTTATACGATAAACCGCTTTTCGCAACCCGGCAACAAAGAATCAATAGTTGAGTTTTTAAAGGCGGCAGCTATGGGGATTGCAGATATCGCTTTTAAAAAGACGGGTATTAATGATATACCTGCTGATTTTCCAATAGAGTTGAATGATAATTTAATTAAGAAAATAAACGGAGAGGGAGCAGAATTATTCACAGATGTGCTGACCAAGCATAAGAAGTATGATAAAAATCTAACACACACCGGATTAGTAGATCTTTCGATGGGGAATGATGAATCTTCAGGAACACGAAAATTTTTCGCACTTGCGGGACCAATATTTGATACACTTCAAAATGGATATACACTCATTGTTGATGAACTTGACTCAAAATTGCATCCTAACTTAGTGTGTAAAATATCTGAAATGTTTAACTCAAAGGAAATTAATCAAAAAAATGCTCAAATAATTTTCAATACTCATAATTCCAATCTGCTTAGTTCGGGTTTATTCAGAAGAGATCAAGTATGGTTCACAAAGAAGGACAGGTATGGAGAAGCGAAGTTATATTCATTAAGTGATATAAAAGTAAGAAGAGATAATCTTTTTGAAAATGATTACCTTGACGGAAGATATGGAGCAATTCCATATTTAGGATATTTTGATAATTTACTTAAGAGGCAAAAGAATTTTTTTTTAAGACAACAAAATAAAATGATTAGTGGCAAGAAAAAGACAAAAAATTAAACGCAGTTTAACTGAATACACGACCAAAGAACTATCCTCTATATCAAGACCGGCATCAACGATTGAAGAAAAAGAAATAATACTTATTTATTGCGAAGGCAAAAACACGGAACCATCATATTTTCTCCAATTTGAATTAGTCACTGCTGAGATAAAATCATTAGGCGAAGGAAAAAACACAAAAACATTAGTTCAAAAAGCTATTACTTTGAGTAAAAAAAGGGATTATGATCAGGTGTGGTGCGTATTTGATATGGATGAACACGGAATGCAAAATTTTAACGATGCAGTAAGAATTGCAGAACAAAATAATATTGGGGTTGCTTATTCTAATCAGGCATTTGAGTATTGGCTTATCCTGCATTTTGAAGATCACCAAGGCGGTAAAATGAATCGTAAGATTTACAACAAAAAAATAAATAAATATATAAATCCGTTAAAGGCATCATATAATGGCAGTAAGACGAAAATTATTGACGATAATTTTTTTGATTTATTGAGGGGGACAGACGAGCGCACACAAGAATCAAGAGAAGAATTAGCGATAAAAAGAGCAAAAAAGATTTACAGCCGGTATAACCATCTAAGTCCGGGAAAAGAGGAATCATCAACAACAGTTTTCAGATTAGTGGAAGAAATCAAAAAATATTTGTGATAGCGGATTGAGAAAAGTGTTAAGTGTTAAGTGTTTACGTTTTCAGTGCAACAAGTTGTTGCACACAAAAACAAAGATTTAATCCAGGAAAGATGCCGGATTTACAATGCTCTTCCCGAGGGGGAGGAAGAGCCGGGGGGGGGGATAGGGTGGATAACATTATTCTACTGACGGGTAACGCCTACGGCGCTCACGAATTGATAATGCTCTTATAACTTTATAAAAATAATGAATAAACAGGATGCTTTATAATTAAGTGATTAAGTGTTATGTGTTAAATTTATAACTTAATTCTTACGTTTTTCTATGTTCTCCGTGCTTCCGTTGTTTTATTAGCTCTTATTTTAAAAAAGTTCTTTCTTTAATTCGTGTAACTCGAGCAAATTTGTGTTACTTCGTGTCAAAAGTTCTTTGTTCTTATTCTCAATTTTCGGTTTCCGTTTTATAAGACTTATTTCAGTTTAAATTCTTCTTTTAATATTTTTATGAATTTATCCCTGTCGGCACAACGGTATTTTTCCTTCACAAGTGCGTAACCTTTTTCAACTTCGCCTGTAGTATAATAATCGGCAACAATTGCCGCGAGAATTGTTTTCACTGTGCCGGCATCGGTGTTGAATGTGTCTTCGCTATCCGATGACGGACAAATGATGCTGTCGGTTGGTATGGCGTCAAGGTCGCTTTTATATTCGGCGATTTCTTTCCTGATG
>JAPLFI010000444.1 GCA_026390755.1 Ignavibacteriota bacterium | reverse complement strand
GAAGTGAGCGTATTGCGAAGTTCAATCAACTTCTGCGCATTGAAAGAATACTTGGTGATAAAGCAATATTTGCAGGAAGAAAAGCGTTCAAAAATCAATAAAATAATTAAGTATTGACACTATTTATTGACCTGCGGCAGATGATATATCCGGTATGGGATAAAAGATAACTTTAGTTGTTTGCTATCAGAGGAAGTGAGAAGGTAAAGGCAGTGCCTTTGCCTTCGGTACTCTCGGCGTATATAGTTCCGTTGTTACGATTTACAAATTCTTTACATAACGTCAGACCAAGCCCTGAACCTTTTTCCTGTTTTGTTCCTTTCGTTGAGAAATACAATCCATGAGCGAATAATAAATCGAGATTCTCCTTGTTTTCCGACACCGTTATCAGCAATCGTAACAAGCAGGTTGTCGCCTTTTTCCAGAACAGAGATGCGAACTTCTCCGCCCTCTTTAGAAAATTTAACTGCGTTATTCACAAGATTCCGAATAACAGTTTTTATCATATCAATATCAAAGAAAGCTTTATACGTCTCCATCTATCGGAATAAATCAAATGTTCCCATATAATCAGGAGGGATTGAAAATATACCTGCACCGGTCTTTTTAAAATCACGGTTACGCGTATAATCAACGCCAATATTAACGAAGAAATTCCCTTCCTGAAATTTCAGGGGATTTATGGAAAAACATACATGCGGAGGCACATTATAAAAACCGATGTTCATTTTTTTTCCGTCGTAATCAATATAAATCTGTATAAGATAATATCCGCATAGTGTGCTTATTTCGATATCGGTTTTTGAATCAGTCACGGAAATAATTTTCGGCATTGCTTTTCCGTTTTCATCCGATATTTTATAATACGGTTTTTGAATCAGTCACGGAAATAATTTTCGGCATTGCTTTTCCGTTTTCATCCGATATTTTATAATAATTTCTGTTTGTCAGTATTTCCGATAACTGCATTACAGATTGGTTTTCCTCGTAGTATTCCCTAACAAAAGTATTCTGGAAAGTTTCGAGTTTAAGAGTTGACGCGCTACCAACCGGATTTCCGCTGTTGTCGGTTAATTCGATTGAGATATATCCTGCGCAGGTCTGTGAGAAGGAAACATTGATTATCACCGAGCAATTTATTATAACAAAGAGAAGAACCGGCTTAATAATCCCGCAAAATAATGAATAACCTTTAAACGTGTACTGATTTTTCATGGTTTTTTATTATTATATTTTTAGTAAAAATGACAAATTATTATTTAAAAAGTAAGAGCGAAATAATTAGGGGATACAATAACACACGACGCAGCATTAAATAACACACGTTTTATAATGAAAGTATCTTTAAATTCAGCTATTTTGTAAGTTAAGTATGATATTTTGCTACCATCGTGTAAATCAGGACGATGTTAAATTTTAATATATGAAAAAAGAAGATTGCATATTCTGTAAAATCGCAGGCGGAGAAATCCCGTCTTATAAAGTATGGGAAGACGAAGAGTTTTATGCTTTCCTCGATATATTCCCTAATACAAGAGGAATGACACTCGTTATTCCGAAAGAACATTACGATTCATACACCTTTGATATGGAAGACGCTGTCTATTCACGGCTGATGCTTGCGGCGAAGAAACTCGGGAAAAAACTCGACAAAAGTCTCGGTACGCAAAGGACTGCGATGGTAACCG
>JAPLFI010000431.1 GCA_026390755.1 Ignavibacteriota bacterium | reverse complement strand
TATTTGCGCGATAATTCTTTGCATCAGAAGTATTTGATGAAAGAATATATTCAATTGCTGATTCTCGATTTTCTTTCCGATACAAAATGGGTTAAGAAGTTAACTTTTATCGGGGGCACAAATCTCAGACTCTTAAAAGGTATTGAGCGTTTTTCGGAAGTTATAGATTTTGACTGCAAAGAATTTTCAGAAGAAGAATTCAGTGTGATGACGGATGAGATTTTACTTTATCTTTTGAGGTTTGGTTTTAATGCGGAAATCCGGGATAAGGATAATAGAAAATTAACTGCCTTTAGAAGGAGTTTTTACTTTCCGGGTTTTTTATTTGAATTGGGATTATCGGCTCACAGGGAGGAACGCTTTTTAATCAAGGTTGAATGTCAGGACCGGCTTTTTAATTATTCTCCCGTAATTGCAAATATAAAAGGTTGTGGTTTTTATTTTAGTTTTCCTGTGCCGGATGATTCGGTGCTTTGTGCGATGAAAATTTCTGCTCTTTTATCCCGTTCAAAGGGGCGTGATTTCTATGATGTTATGTTTTTACTGAACAGAACTGCTCCGGATTATGCATTCCTGAAAGCAAAATACGGAATTGCAAATCTGCCGGAATTAAAAACAGCATTTTATAATGTTCTTAGCAAGGTGGATTTATCACATAAATCAAGAGATTTTGAGCATTTGTTATTTGAAAAAAGAAATAGTTCGAAAATTTTAGCGTTTGAGGAGTTTGTAAAGGAATTGGGGTTGAAGGATGGGACGTTACGATGACTTTATTCTTTATTTTATTTAGCATAAGTTTTATATAATTTGAATATGCTGATTTAAGAAAGAAAAAATTCTAAATACATACACTGCCGTAATTGTTAAAGATGATGATATGTATGTGGCTTACGCGGAAGAACTGCCGGGAGCAAACACTCAGGGCAAAACTATAGAAGAAGTTAAAATAAATCTGAAAGAAGCAATTGAACTGGTAATTGAGGCAAACAAAGAGCTTGCGAAAAAAACTTTCAGAAGAAAAAAACTTTTCAGGGAAAAAATATTTGTCAGCCTTTGAAGAGGAAAGAATTTGTTAAAATGATCGAGAAACAAAAATGCACACTTTATCGTGAAGGCGGTAACCATTCAATTTTTCATAATACTGTAAATAATAAAATATCTTCTGTCCCGAGACACTCCGAAATAAAGGATTTACTCTGCAAGAAAATATGTAAGGATCTTGGAATTATTTTCAAAATATAACTTTGATAATTTAAATAATCTTTTACTGCTTTGTACAGAAATAGGTTGAAGGAAGAGATTTTACATTGAAGTGGCAACGTCTTAAACTTATACAAATTTGCCCGTCTGCCTGTCTACGCCAGATAAACGCCAGATAGACTGCCGGCAGGTTAAACCCCGCTAGGCCGCCTTTAGGTTTGCTGTTAATAGTAGCGCAACGCTGATTTAATTATCAATAGAAAATATTATTGAAATTTTGTATTTTAACTGACGAAATAATTGTGAAAGAACATTAAACATATTGTATTATGAAGGTACCGTTATTAGATTTGAAAGCTCAATATGAATCTATAAAAAATAAACTGAATGAAGCTTTACTGAAGACTGCGGAAACGCAGTTTTTTATTTTAGGTCCGGAAGTTGAAAGATTTGAGGGTGCAATCTGTGAATACCTGAATTGCAAGCATGCAATAGGTGTTTCTTCCGGAACCGATGCGCTATTGATAGCATTGATGGCAATTGATATTCGCGCAGGGGATGAGGTGATTGTTCCGACTTATTCGTTCTTTGCTACTGCGGGGGTGGTTTCTCGCTTAAATGCGATTCCCGTGTTTTGTGACTCGGACAATATTACTTTTAACATTGACCCGCAAAAAATTGAGAGTTTGATTACTCCGAAAACAAAAGCAATTATTCCCGTGCATCTGTACGGTCAATCTGCTGAAATGGATGTGATTTTGGAAATCGCGCGGAAGAACAATTTGAAAGTTATCGAAGACGCGGCGCAGGCAATAGGAGCTCAATATGAAGACGGAAAATTCTGCGGGACAATAGGGGATATCGGATGTTTCTCGTTTTTCCCGAGCAAGAATCTCGGATGCTTTGGCGATGGCGGGATTGTGGTTACGAATGATGAGAAGTTAGCTGATAAATTAAAGATTTTACGGGTGCACGGATCTGAACCGAAATACTATCATAAGGTAATCGGAGGTAATTTCAGATTGGATGCTTTGCAGGCAGGTGTCCTGAATGTAAAACTTCCTTATCTCAACGGATGGTCGGCAAAGAGAAGAGAGAATGCGGAATTATATAACCGCTTGTTTATCGAAAAAGGTCTGGCGGAAGAGGCAGGAAGAGCGGTATTTGACGTGCGGAACAGTGTGCTGTTGCCAAAGGCGGTTTATAAGGACTCGGGCGCATTGAATTATCATATTTACAACCAGTATGTGATCAGGGTTGAGAAAAGAGATGAGCTGAGAAAGTTTTTGCAGTCAAACGATATCGGGACGGAAATTTATTATCCTGTGCCTTTTCACCGTCAGGAATGTTATGCGGACAGGAAATTGAATCTGTATGATTATCCGGTTGCCGATTTCTGCGCGGATAAGTCGTTGGCATTGCCGGTATATCCGGAACTACGTTCAGAGCAAATTCAATATGTTGTAGATACGATCGCAAAGTTTTAGCAACGGAGAAGTGACTCAAGTGTTAAGTGATTAAGTGTTAAGTGTTAAGTGTTAAGTGTTAATTGTAATCCCGAAACAAGTTCGGGATTACAAAAGGATGACGTTAAGTGATTAAGTGTTTAAAACTTTACGCTCTTAAACCCAGTTATGGGTTTTCTGTTAATAGAATCGTGTAATAAAAAAAACACCGCGCTCCTTCTCCGCCTTCTTTTTCCCCCGCGTCCGTGTCCGCCACCAATGCGTCCGTGTCCGCCACCAATGCGTCCGTGTCCGCCACCAAAGCGTCCGTGTCCGCCACCGCGCTCTATAATGCTTTAGTTGGAATTGGACTTTTCTTGATTTTATATAAAGCTAATATTTTTATATAACTTGAATATTTTGAATTATGTTTTTACTTTATTATTAATTTAATATAAGAAATATGACTTCTATAGAGTTAAAATATAAATTATTTAAAATTATTGATGGGATAGATGATACTGATATTTTATCTGAAATTAAAAATCTGCTTGACTTAAACTTAACAAAAGGCGGATACGATTTTTGGGATGATTTAACACCGGATAATAAAAATGAAATAAATACAGCATTAAGTGAATGTTCTGCTACTGGTAAAATGATACCTAATTCAGCCGTCTTTGAAGATTATAAGAAATGACATATAAAATATTCTGGTTACAAAGTTCAAAAGATAAACTGAAAAGCAATTACGAATTTATTTTCGTAAATTGGAATAAGAAAATAGCCACGATTTTATTAATAAACTAAATATTAAATTACGATTTCTTACTCACTTTTCAAATTTAGGGCAAAGATCTCAAAAGAAAAAAGACGTAAGACGTTACGTTATTTCAGAACAAGTAAGCTTATACTACAAAATAGACAAAAGAAAAATAATCATCCTTACGTTTTTTGACAATCGTCAAAATCCAAATAAATCGAAATATTGAGCTCTATTAGTAGATTCACGAATTCAAAAGCATTTCGAAAATAAGAGAAAGATCGTTTGACACAAAGAAGTGTTAACGAGGTTTCTATTACAATTGAATATTATGAGAATATGTGCCAAGTTTCAAGTATAATTTGCTTATTACTTTTATTATATTTGTTTAAATAAATGCTATTGGATAATATGCCGGGAAAAAAGGGAAAAGAATATTCAGGGGATTTGTTATTTTCACTTTTAAGAGATTTAGTAAAAGCAAATGTGAAATATTCCGTAACTCGAAAAAAATTATTTTTGATAAATTTGAAGTACTGATATCTTCTGCAGAAGATTTAGTCGAAGCAAAAAGTAAAATTGAATCATTACGTGATAAAGATATTCTGGATATTAAAGAATTAAAGAAATTGTATGGGAAAGAAGATTAATCCTGTTGTTAAAAGGGATGTCCATACGGATTTTGACGGGCATTTGGAGAAACCAATAAAGAAAATGAATCCGAGGGAGAGAATATATTACATTTGGCTGCAGATGTTGTTCAGGCATAATGTTAAGAAACAAAAAGTGAAGAGCAGTTCATGAGAGCAGTTTAATGGATGAGGATTAACAGACAAAAGTGAACGAAAAAGAATTTTACATATACTTAGGAATCCGTTTTAAAGACAGAATAAGACTCCGTTTTGAAAAGGATAAAGGTCAAATATTAGATTTGGTTCTGCAATACGAAGCAATAATCAATGAG
>JAPLFI010000626.1 GCA_026390755.1 Ignavibacteriota bacterium | reverse complement strand
ATTAATTACCACAGCATTTAACATTGACGGATACAAGGTTGTGAAGAACCTCGGAGTGATAAGAGGAATCACAGTCAGGTCGAGGAATATGTTCGCCACTATCGGAGCTTCTATACAAACACTGATAGGCGGAAACATTACGCTGTTCACGGAACTTTGCGAGAAAACGCGCGGCGAAGCGTTCGAATTAATGGTTCAGCACGCCGATGAAATAGGCGCAAATGCTATTATCGGTATGCGATACGACGCAAATGAAGTGATGCAGGGTGTTACGGAAGTCCTTGCTTATGGAACGGCAGTTGTGATGGAGAAAGTGTGATTTTTAATTTTCAAACAGGGGTTATCAGTTTTCAGGACAACCCCTGTATAATAATTACGATTTCGCGAGTTTGCGTTTTTTTAATATACGGCGGACTATATATATTATTATTAAAACAAATACTATTAACGGTGAAGCGGCAATAGTAATTATTATAAGTCCGGCGAAAATATCAGTAAATCCGCGCAGACCTTTTTTCACTGCCTGTCCGAGTTCATAGAAGAATCCGCCGCCTGAAGATGTAGTCAGCAGTGTCGGCTCATACACGGAAATTGTGAGTGTTGACATATCCGACTGAGAGCGGAGAAGACGCATACGTCCTTCCACAACTTCAATCTTCTGACGCACGGAGGCGAGCTTTTCCTCTACTTCAACCACATCAGTCAGTCGCGCGGTTTTTTCCGCCAGCAGTTTCAGCAGGCGCTGTTCAAGTTCTTTCTGCGTCTTCTGGCGAGACTCGAGGTCAACATATTCTTCCGTAACGTCATTCGCCTGTATATTCTGCGACATCACTTTTCCTAATACTGAAATCTCGGCAACAAGGGCGTCGTATTTATCGGCTGGCACTTTAACCGCAATGGTTCCCTGCTTCAGTCCTGATGAAGTCTGTGTTGATGCGGAATTTGAAATATATCCGCCGAATTTCTTCACAGTTTCGGATATTTTAGCTGAGGTTTCGTCGAATTTTTCTACCTCAAGCGACATCGTACCGGTTTTGATAATCATACGCCCTGTTACGGGGATATTCTTATCGTTCTCAGCCGAAATATTCCCAGATTTAATCCCTTCATCTTTAAGCGATGTCGGTCTCAAATCCGTCATTTTTGATTCATCACCTGGAACCTGCTCTTTAGCCGAATGTTCTAAAACGGGAGTAGTAGAAACATTAACCTGTTCTTCTTTATTTTTATTGCCGCAACCCGAGAGGAAAAAGAAGAGAACGGCAGTGAAAATAATACTGAAATTTAAGTTTTTCATAGTCTTTAATTTTATTTTTAATACTAAAACTAATACAATATGTTCCTGAACGATAAAATATGCATATATCTTTTGTCAGAGTTTTCCGGTTTATCTATTACCATTTTCTTCTGAATTATTTAATTAATATTCAACATTCAACGGACATCACTTATTGTATGTAAATTTAATTCCTCTTTCTTCGAGGAAGGCAAGTATGCAGAAAATCTGATATTCGATTCTTTCATCCAGCGGAAGCGTGCGGAGTGTTTCGATTGTAAATGAAGGTGTTTTCAGTTTTTCGATTATATTATCCATCGAGTGATTCGGTTTATACGGAAAATACTGTATCCTGAATATGTTTTCCTTATTTGTAATCCGGGAGTTAATATTAGCCAGGACATTCTTCAGGAAAAAAGGAATTGTGTCATTATTTGTAATAATAACCTGTCCGAATGATTTATCTTTCTGCCTTTCGTAAAGTTTTTCGTT
>JAPLFI010000504.1 GCA_026390755.1 Ignavibacteriota bacterium | reverse complement strand
TCCGGAAAATCTGACACTCTTATCAAAAGCCGTTATTAAACATAAAGCAGACCTCGGAATATCGGTTGATCCTGACAGTGACAGGCTTGTGATTATTATGGAAAACGGGAAGCCGTATGTTGAAGAATATACGGTTGTTACGGTTATCAGGAATGTTTTGAAGAACAGCTCTAAAGTTAACAAAAAGGTAGCGGTAAATATGTCAACTACAAGGGCTGTTGAAGACGTCGCCGCGGATTTTGGCGCGAAAGTTTTCAGGAGCGCTGTCGGTGAAATAAACGTTGTTAATGAAATGAAGTTAAACGGGGCTATTGCCGGAGGTGAAGGTAGCGGCGGAATTATAGTACCTGCCGTTCATTACGGAAGGGACGCTGTAGCCGGTATTTGTATAGTCCTCAACGAACTGTCGGATTTCAGGGGAACGGTAAGTGAATACAAAAAAACACTTCCGGAATACCATATAGTAAAAAATAAAATTGAAGTCAGCTCGCCGCCCGATAAGATTTTTTCTCTGATTACGCAGAACTTTTCAGCGAAGTATAAAAATGCGGAATGCAAAGTGAATATAATTGACGGTTTGAAACTTGATTTCCCTGATTACTGGATTCATCTTCGAAAGTCAAACACAGAGCCGATAATCAGGATAATAACAGAGGCGAAGACGAAGGCAAAAGCAGAAATTTTACAAAAGAATTTTATTGCCGAAGTCAAAAAAATGCTTTAAGGCGGCTGGTAATGTATAAACTTCTCGAAGTAAAAGATCTCAGGACATATTTCTATACGGATGACGGTATTGCTAAAGCCGTTGACGGAGTCAGCTTTAGCCTTGAGAAAGGCGAAACGCTCGGAATAGTCGGCGAATCAGGTTGCGGGAAAAGCGTTACAGCGCTGTCTATAATGAGGCTGCTGCCCGGGCACACGGCGAAAATTGAAAGCGGGGAAATTCTTTTCGACAGGAAAGATATTACACGCCTTAACGAGAAAGAAATGAGGCGAATACGCGGAAATGAAATAAGCATGATATTTCAGGAGCCGATGACGTCGTTAAACCCTTCTTATACCTGCGGAAATCAGATAACCGAAGCCATAACTGCGCATCTGAATATTTCCGGAAAGGAAGCGAAAGATAAAGCGGTTAATATATTAAGAGCTGCTGGTATATCAAATCCCGAAAAAAGGTTTAATGAATATCCTCACCAGTTATCCGGCGGTATAAGGCAAAGGGTTATGATTGCCATCGCATTATCGTGCAATCCTAAAATTCTTATCGCGGATGAACCTACAACGGCACTCGACGTTACGGTTCAGGCGCAGATACTTGATTTGATGAAGAAACTGCAGGCAGAGTCGGGTATGGGTTTGATTTTAATAACACATGACCTGGGTGTGATTGCAGAAATGTCTGATAATGTGGTTGTGATGTATGCTTCAAAGGTTGTTGAATTCGGAAGTGCGGAAGAAATATTTTACAATCCCAAGCATCCATATACAATAGCTCTGCTGGAATCTATTCCGCGGCTGACAACTGAAAAAGGAAGACTGCCTTCGATTGAAGGAACGGTAACGTCTTCGCTCAATTATCCCCCTGGATGCAGGTTCGCGGCGAGATGTAAGGAAGCGGACGCCAGATGCGGTAATGAAGAGCCCCCTACGACTCGAATATCGGAAGGACATTATTCGTGCTGTTGGAGAAATCAGAGTTAAAAGCGAAGAACAATTGCCTCAGATTAACAAGGATTAAAAGGGCTTTTTATAATAAGAAGCAAGAATTATTTGACACAGATTAACTCGAGGTTTACTAATTCAGAGAAAAAACAAAGTACTTTAAACAGGAGGTAAAACACATGGCTTATTTATTAAAAAACATATCAAATCTCGTTACTTGCGCCCAGCAAGGAAAAGATAAGGGAGCGCGAAAAGGGAAAAATGCGTCTGAAATAGGTTTAATTAAGAACGGAAACGTTATTACCGTGAATGACAGGATTGTATTTGCGGGCGGGACTTCAGCGCTTAAATTGTATTTATTGAAAAACAAAATAAAGAATCTCAGTGAAATTGATGCCGCAGGAAAGACTGTTATGCCCGGATTCATAGATTCGCATACGCATCTTGTTTTTGCGGGTTCGAGGTCTGATGAATATGAAATGAGGATTAAAGGAAGCTCTTACGAAGAAATTGCTAAAGCGGGAGGCGGTATTTCTTCTACAGTCAATAAAGTAAGAAAAGCATCAGGTGGTGAACTCACCCGAGCGGCGGAAAAAAGGCTTGGAAATTTTATCAGTTACGGTACGACAACACTTGAAGCAAAATCCGGTTACGGGCTCGATGTGAAAACGGAGTTAAAGATGCTTGAAGTGATTAATAAACTTAACAAAAAGAATAAATACGGAATAGACATATATCCGACATTTTTAGGCGCGCACTCGGTACCCAAAGGAATATGCAAAGAAGAATACATAGAAATTATTTGCAGTGAAATGATTCCTGCCGTTGCGGAGGGCGGTCTTGCAAAATTCATTGATGTCTTTTGCGAGAAAGGATATTTCAGCGCGAAGGATTCAGAGAGGATATTAAGCACGGGAGCAAGATTCGGAATGATACCAAAACTTCACACAGACCAGTTTTATTCTATAGGGGGTATTGACACGGCGATAAAAGTGAAGGCAATATCAGTTGATCATCTCGAAGTCCTGAAATCAAATGATATAAAAAAGCTGCGGAAAAAAAACATTATTGCAACATTACTGCCGGGCGCGTCATATTTTCTTGATATATCATATCCGCCCGCACGGGAGTTGATTGCGAATGAAATTCCAGTTGCCATAGCTACAGACTTTAATCCCGGCAGCAGTATGACGGAGAATATGCAGATAATAATGTCGTTATCATCCTTAAAAATGAAGATGTCGTCGGAGGAAATAATTAATGCGGCAACGATTAACGGGGCTTACGCACTATTCATACAGGACATCTCAGGGAGCATAGAACCGGGAAAACAGGCAGATTTGCTGATATTCGACTTTCCTTCATACAATGACCTGATATATCACTACGGAGTTAATCAACTGGAAAAAGTGATGAAAAAAGGCAGATTTGCGAATTAAAATAATTTATCTTCAGACATCGAACTAAAAATATCATTTAATAGTTGTTTATTTAAGATTATATTGGATAAAAATTAATGATTACTTACTGTTAATGGAACACATGGTACACAGCGAGTCGGAGAAACACAAATCCGAACTTTTTGATATTTTCCGCAAGAAATTTGAAGGACGTCTTGAGCAGACAGATTTAGATTTTATTTCGTGTGCATTCAACAGGTATATTCACGAAATGGTTAAGCTGATGAAGGACGGAAAATCGGCGCACGAAAAATTCTTCTCGGATATAATCATTAATTCTATTGATGCCATAATTGGTTTTGATAACGATTCAAAAGTGTTTCTCTGGAATAAGGGAGCAGAAACACTGTTCGGATGGAAGAAAGAGGAAATACAGGGCAGGGATTTCGGTATTCTGATTCCCAGAAAACTGCTGATTAACGGGGAAAAACAGTACATGCTGAACGAGATTAAGACAAAAGGATATTTCGCGAATTATGAAACTGAGAGGATTACAAAATCCGGAGATTTAAAAAACGTCAGTATATCCAGGTTTGTTATATATGATGACAAAGGTACGAGTATAGGCAATGTGGGCATAGTAAGGGATATAACGAAAGAAAAACAGCTCGAAAAAGAATTGAGAGAAAAAGAAAACCTTGCGCTCATCGGGCAGGTTGTATCAAGCATAGCGCATAACCTTTCGAATCCCCTGAATATAATATCGGGTAACGCAGACTACCTTCT
>JAPLFI010000208.1 GCA_026390755.1 Ignavibacteriota bacterium | reverse complement strand
TCTGTTTACGTCAAGAATCCGCTTTTCAATCTCGGAATATAATATGTCAGTCCTCAAAAAGTTCTTCGTTTCCGCTTTTATTATCCTTTATTTATTAATCTCAAAAAGATTCTATATTCCAAACACCCCATACTGATTACCATATACACAATACCAATTACTTTTTACCCCCTACCCAATACCATATACCCAATACCATATACTATTTCTATATACTCTCTAAAATCATTACAGTTTCAAATTATGATATGAAAAACACTAAATCAACGTACTTTAGACTATAATAATCAGGAAATAAAAGAAAGGTAATCATCATTATTCACAAGGCATACGGATGAACCGGAATAGGATTCTAAAAAAGCTTTAGGTGCTTTTATCTTATTCTGACGCCACTTGAATTCATATCCGTTCAGGATTCCGTTATCCTCCTCTATATAATCAATTTCTTTTTTGTCGTATGTACGCCAGAAATAACTATTTACATAACGGTTGAGATAGTGGTTCTTTTTCAATCTTTCGGAAATACAAAAATTCTCCCACAATCGTCCTACATCGTCTCTGATATTAAGGGAGTTGAAATTAGAGATTACCGCATTCCGGATGCCGTTATCCCAAAAATAGAAGCGCGGAGTTCTCGAATACTCTTTCCTTAAATTTCGACTGTAACCGGGTAAGGAAAAAAGTATATATGCTTTTTCAAGAATTTCGAGATACCTCATAACTGTTTTAAAACTTACTTTCAGATTCAGTGCTAACTCTGAGTATGAAACATCCTGACCTATCTGGAATGCTATCAATCGAAGTAAATTAAGAATGAATTTTGAATCTTTCAGATTATCGAGCTCGAGAATGTCTTTAAGCAGATATCCGTTTTTTACGGATGTAAGAACTGAAATCTTTTTCTGGTTATTCTTTTCTGTAATAACCTGAGGGTAAGATCCAAAAACAAGCCTGTTTTCAAGATTTTTTTTTGCGGTTACATAATCCTCATTCATTTCAAGCTGTGAGATTGGATAAAGATAAAAAAATCTGCTCCGGCCCGTCAGTGGTTCTCCAATCTTATTTCTTAATTCAAAAGCAGATGAGCCTGAAACTAAAACCGAGACTTCAGGAAACGAATCGACAATTAATTTGAGATTGGTTCCTATGTCTGTGATTTTTTGAGCTTCATCAACAAAAAGATATTTATAATCCCCGATGAAATTATTTAATACACTTACGCGCCTGCTGGACAATATTTCTGATACGTCAAGATCTTCCCCGTTCACAAAAAGAACCATGCTCTTATCAAGTTCTCTGTGAATTTCATTCATCAATACAGTTTTACCTGTCCGCCTGGCACCGAACAGACCAATAACTTTGCCTTTTTCAAGGTTATCTAATACTTGTTTTTTGAGTATTCTGAGTATCATGTTACTTATATTTCTATAAATACGAGTAGGCTAATTTATTTAATTAATTGTTAAATAGCAATATAATAAGTATATCCTGACCCGGACTAATATAATATGTATGTAGTATTGGCTCTGTTTTCCTTTTGTTATTCTTTTTTAGTTTTTAATTCTTTGTGTAAATTCGTGTCTGTCGCTTTTTGTTCTTATTCGTACAAAAGTACTTTCCTTCAAATATGTGCAATCTGAAAATCCACTGCAATGCTTGTGCTAATGTTTTGAAAAACTATAATTTCGGTAATATGTATTATTCTTTGCACAGAAATTGCTTATTTTGTATTACTAAACTTCAAAAAAGGGACTTTATTTGAAATATCTGATATACGTGGCGCTTGCCTTTGTTTTATGGTTTGTTATGTTTGTCATAAAGCCTTTCAATTTCTGGCTTATGATGGCGTTTTCCACGTCCCTTCTCTCGGTTATATCATACATATATTACAAAGATCAGTTTAAAAAAGAGTATTTTAATTTCAGGGAAATAGCAATCGGCATAGTAAGCGCTCTTCTGCTTTACGGTATCTTCTGGTTCGGAAAGTTTGTACTCGATTCCGTCGGCATCATCCCTAATCACAATCAGAACATTTCAAGCGTTTATGCCAATAAGGGCATTGTACCGGGCTGGGCTGTAGCGGTACTTTTGTTTTTCCCAATCGGATTCGGAGAGGATTTCTTCTGGCGCGGATATCTCCAGCGGCATCTCGCCGGGAAATACGGAAAATGGGCTGGACTCGGAATTACGGTTTTTTTCTATACCGCCGTGCACATCCCGACTCTAAACCCTGTTTTACTCCTTGCTTCGTTTCTTGTTGGAATTTACTGGGGACTTATTTTTCTCTGGCGGGGCAATATCGTCGCCGCAGTTATTAGTCACATGGTATGGGATCCGCTGATTTTCATAATAGCGCCGTTAAATTGATATGAAAGATATAACGATAATTCAGAACTATTCAGACAAAAAACAGGTTTTAATAATATAAACAGCAATCTATTAAAATAACTTTACTATTATATGCAGCAGGATATGACAGCCCCAAAGGGCTTTAAACTTTTTATGATGGCTATTCGATCGTATGCTTTTCCGGCATC
>JAPLFI010000011.1 GCA_026390755.1 Ignavibacteriota bacterium | reverse complement strand
AGAAATTATTACTTTTTATTGCCCTCATAACAATTGTCCTGTCCGCGGAGATATATCCCCAATATACTCCTAAACAGCTTCTTATGATGGGCACTGCGTCTTTCAACGGCGGAGATTATGAAACTGCGCTTAAATATTTCAATGAGTATCTGCAGATTAATGTTGATGATCAGTTCGCTATTACGCTTCGGGGAAATACTTATACGAAAATGAAGAATTTTCCCTCTGCCATGAATGATTATTCAAAAGCAATTCAACTTGACCCGAATTACGATCAGGCTTTCCTGAATCGCGGTGTATTGCATACTGCAATGGGACAGTTTGACCTTGCCGCAAATGATTTCACTCAGGCGATTAATATAGACCAGACTAACGTATCGGCTTACTTAGGGCGCGGTTATGCATATCTGCAAAATAATAATCTGTCTTCCGCGCTTAACGATTTCGGTAAGGCGATACATTATCAGCCTTATAACCCCGACCCCTGGCGGGAAAGAGCGCTGGTTCATTTATCAATGGGCGATGCTGTCTCTGCCATGAAAGATATTGATTACGCAGTCGCTCTCGACCCGCAAAATCCCGCAGGATATGAAAAGCGCGGAATAATCCTGCTTCAGCTCAAAGAGTATGAACCTGCTCTTAAAGATTTTAATACGGCAATCGAAATCCGCCCGGAGAAAGCCGAATTTTATTATTACCGCGGTATAGTGTACGAACAGCTGCGGAATCCGGAAGCCGCAATAAAGGATTATAAAAAAGTGCTCGAGCTAAATCCCGATTTCGGCAGTAAGGTTCAGTCTCAACTCGACTTTTTGTTAAACAAGCCAAGGTAATTTATATGAAATACTTTATTCTGTTGTTTTGTTCCTCTGTTCTGCTGTTCTCTTCCTGCGAAAAAAAAGAAGATGTGGTTATCAAAAAACAGGGCGATACTGTCAGTACAACCGCCTCAACTGTTAAAGATTCTTCTGATTCATCAAAGAAAATCCCGGAAGCAGATAGTACTAATTCCGCCGCGGGAAACAGCACTCTTAATGAGTCGGTTTCCATATCTTCGTCCGAAGCCGCATCATATATAAATAAAACTGCCTCTGTGACGGGTCTTATCGCCGATGTTGTCGTGCGCGAAAAAGTTGCGTATCTGAATTTCGACCGGCGCTATCCGAAAAACACTTTCACTGCCGTCGTTTTTCCCGATAAGTATAAGGAGTTCGGCGACCTCACCAGATTTAAAAACAAAACTGCCGAGGTTACCGGTAAAATCAGTACGTTCAACGGAAAACCGCAGATAATTATGAATTCAGTAAGCCAGATTAAAGTTAAAGAAAGATGAAAGCTTAATATGACACCAAAAAAATGCGGATACGCAGCGCTCGTAGGAAAACCTAATGCGGGTAAATCAACCATAATGAATACGCTCCTCGGCTTTAAACTCGCCGCAGTTAATCCGAAAGCGCAGACAACACGCAATAAAATCACCGGCATACTCACAGGAAAAGATTATCAGGTCATATTCCTCGATACTCCCGGAATACTCGAGCCGAAATATGAACTTCAAAGCCTCATGCTGAAAGAAGTTAAATCCGCTTTTGCCGATGCCGACGTTCTTATATATGTAGTGGATTGCACTACGTTTAAACTCGATGAACTGAAACAGGTCGAAACGGAATTTGCCGTCGAATTCGGAAGAGCGGGAAGAATCACAGTGCTGAATAAAATTGACAAGGTTATGGAATCCGACGTAAAGCACATGTTCATTACTCTGCATAAAGAGCTCGGTCTGAAGGATGTTATCCCCATTGCCGCGAAACTGAATTTCAATCTCGATTCTGTCATTAACCGTGTGATTGAACTGCTTCCCGAAGTACCTTCGGGAGGGGAATTCCTTTTCGATCCCGATACACTTACGGACAGACCCGAAAAGTTTTTCGTT
>JAPLFI010000184.1 GCA_026390755.1 Ignavibacteriota bacterium | reverse complement strand
TTGTTAACATAGCGACTCTCGGGTCAATGTGGTACTTTCGTTCAGCAGTAAAATCTAATTTGATGATTCATAAGGGATTACAGCAGGGATTGCCGCCCGGACAACCGTTCGGACAACCGTTCGGACAACCGTTCGGACAGCCGCCCGGACAACCACCGCACGGACAGCCACAGGGAATACTGCCGGGACCCGGAGGAATTGAGATGATATTAAATGAAGAAATCAATTTTTCGGATGAGCAAATGACGGCTTTTATTCCGCTTCGTGAGAAACACAAACAGCAAACATCACTGCTTTTGTCTGATATGCAAAAACTCAAGGGAGAGATAATAAACACTGTATTATCCGGAGATGATACAAAAGCAAATGAAATATCTTTACAAATCGGAGAAAAACAAAAGCAGCTTGAATTCAATGTTTATGACCATTTTAAATCTATAAGAAATATTTGCACGGATAAACAGAAACCGAAATTTGATTCGTTCGTGGGTGATATGGGAAAGATGTTAGCGCCACCAATAGGTCAACCACCAATTGGACCGCCGCCTGACGGCAAAATCCGGCCGCAGGATGATATTAACCGTAAACCTCCGGTTCCGCCTGATGGCATCCCGGGGGATATTCCTAAAAAGTAGAGATTTTCAATTGATTAATTCGACAATATTGCCGAATTATTAAATGAAAGTAATTGTTTCAGATAGTATATGGATAAACGAAATTTAATATAAATATTGATAAACCAATCAAATAACCGCTTAATATAGAAAATTTTTATAAATTCGCACGTCGAATAATATTTGGCACCTTTTTTGCAGTCTTTTACAGTAAACAATCAAAAATTAATTTTTTATGAAAGTAAATAAAAACATTGCCGTAAGCGAGTCAGGATTTTTATTCGACTCATTATCGGGTGATTCATTTTCACTGAATCCTATAGCCGCTGAAATTCTTGAGTTAATTCGGGATCAAAAAAGTCCCGCTGAAATAAAGCGCGAGCTGTTGCAAAAGTACGACGTAAGCTCTTCAGTACTCGATAAATCCATAGATGAATATATATATACTCTTAAAAAACTTAGCATTATTAAATGAATAAAAAGAAAATCACGGTAGCGGTAACGGGATTAAATAATACTGATAATCCGGGTCCCGGTATTCCTGTAATACGGGGGATAAGGGATTCAAAGTATTTTAATCCGCGCATTATCGGTCTTGCTTATGAAAACCTTGAACCCGGAATTTATATGCACGATCAGGTTAATAAGTCCTACCAGATTCCTTATCCGACTATGGGCTCGGACGCGCTTATGAAAAGGCTTGAGTATATAAACAGTATTGAAAAAATTGACGTTTTAATCCCTAACTTCGATGCCGAACTATATACGTTTATGAAATCGGCTGACAGGCTCAGGAAACTCGGAATCAGGACTTTTCTCCCCACACTCGGTCAGTTTGAAGAGCGGCATAAATCTGTTCTTCCGGCATTCGGGAAAAAATACGGGATTAAAGTACCTGACAGCCGTGTATTATTCTCGGAAAATGATATAGCATCTCTGAAAGACGATTTTACTTATCCTCTTCTTGTAAAAGGTCAGTATTATGACGCATACGTGGCACAGAACCCCGAGCAGGCAAAATCATATTTCCATAAAATTGTCGGTAAATGGGGATTACCGATTATAATACAGGAATATGTATCAGGAACAGAAGTTAATGTTGTAGCTCTTGGCGACGGTCTCGGAAATACAATCGGTGCAGTTCCTATGCGAAAACAGTATATAACTGATAAAGGTAAGGCATGGGCGGGAATCGCTCTCGGCGACCAGTACCTGCTTGATATAACAAACCGCCTTATTAAACGCACTAAATGGCAGGGCGGTATGGAGCTGGAAATGATAAAAACCGTTAAAAATGTATATTATCTGATAGAAATAAATCCGAGGCTTCCTGCCTGGGTTTATCTTGCCGTCGGCGCGGGACAGAATTTACCGGAAGCACTCGTTAAACTCGCACTTGGAATGAAAGTGAAACCATTCGGGAGTTATGAAGTCGGAAAACTTTTCATACGATATTCTTACGACCTTATCTGCGACTTATCCGAGTTTGAACAACTGTCTCTTAATTCTGAATTATAATAAATTAAATATATATATGAAAAAACTTAATTTTGAAAGACCTATAATAAAAAAACTGAACGTCGGAATATCCAATAAATTCGGTTTAAAAACAGAGTTTGAACCGATTACTCACATTGATGACATCTCAGTAAAAGATCTTATTAAAGATTACGGCTCGCCTTTATTCGTAATATCCGAAAATACAATCCGTAACACAGTGCAGGAAGCGAAACGAGCGTTTGAGACACGTTATCCGAAAGTCCAGTTCGCCTGGTCGTACAAAACTAACTACCTGAACGCCGTCTGCAATGTGTTTCATCAGGAAGGTTCGTGGGCAGAAGTCGTCTCCCGATTTGAATACGATAAGGCGCTTGAAAACGGCATGGAAGGTTCTAAAATTATTTTTAACGGTCCCGATAAATCCGAAGATGACCTTATCACTGCGACTAATAACGGCTCTCTGATACATATAGACCATTTTGACGAACTATATACGCTGATAGAGATAGCGGCTAATACAGAGAAGAAACCGAAAGTTGCAATCCGTGTGAATATGGATACCGGGGTTTATCCTACCTGGGACAGGTTTGGTTTTAATTACGAAAACGGCGAAGCATGGGAAGCAATTAACAGAATTATGTTAAGTAAAAAACTTGACATGGTCGGGCTTCATACTCACATCGGCACATTCATGCTTACTGCCAGCGCTTACGAAATCGCGGCTACAAAGCTTGCGGATCTTGCGCATAATATTAAAAGAAAATACGGCAAGACTATAAGTTATATTGATATGGGCGGCGGCTTTGCTTCAGCTAATACACTGAAAGGTTCTTATCTCATGGGCAGTGACACTTCTCCTTCTTTTGATGATTATGCAGAAGCAATCAGCCATGCTTTGATAAGCTCGCAGTTAGACCCTGAGGAAATGCCTCTGCTGATTCTTGAAACCGGACGCGCACTGATTGACGACGCAGGCAGTTTGCTCGGTACTGTGATTGCCAATAAAAAACTTTCGGACGGCAGACGCTCGACTATAATGAATTTCGGTGTAAATATACTGTTTACCGCTTTCTGGTATGAGCATCAGATTAATCCCACGAAAGAATTTTCACAGCACTCGGAAACAACTACTCTGTACGGACCGCTGTGCATGAACATAGACCAGATCCGTGATTCTATCTCACTTCCGCCTTTAAAACGGGGGGATAACGTTGTGGTCAGCCGTATAGGCGCGTATAACATGACGCAGTGGATGCAGTTTATAACACTCAGACCTAAAGTAGTTTTAATTGACATTAAAGGGCATGTTCATGTTATCCGAAATAACGAAACTAATAAAAATGTCACAATGCTTGAAACAGTCCCGAACCATCTTAAAAAAATAAAATAAAAACTTTTTCAGGAGAATTTTTTTGAGAT
>JAPLFI010000383.1 GCA_026390755.1 Ignavibacteriota bacterium | reverse complement strand
TTCACCGCGTGAAAATATTCCGTTTTCGCCCGTGTCTATATAAACTGTTTTAAGAGTGCCGAGTTTTTTGCGTTTCTTTTTTTCGTCTAATTTAAAAGTACCGACGAGGTTAACGGCGTCGGACATGGTGTAATCGAACACTTCTATCGGTTTGCTTTTTTTCTTAATTTCGCCGTAAGTGATTTTTTTCCATGCAATTGAGGCAGTAGGTTTCACTTCCTTTATTATCGGACCTTTCGGTGTGCGCGCCATAAGGAAAAGAAGCAGAGTCTGCGCGCCGGCGATTGATGACTTGCTCAGCAGTACACGGGACGGTTTTTCCTCGCTGTGAGTGAACGGGTTGTTCAGCCCCATTCCCCCCGTACCGCTGGTTCCGACTTTGAAGTAATACTTCGTATTGAACTTGATCATCGAATTATACAATACCTGAACGTGTCTGATGAGCTGAGGGATATAAGACGAGCACATCATCTTTTCCACAAATTCAAGCAATTCATTGTAATTCCTGTTTTTTTTGTTGTCTGTGATTTTCAGAATATCACTGTAAGACTTATATATGTTCTGATAAGCGATTGCAGTTGCAGTGTTTATACAGTCAATGATAATATCAGGCTTAAACTCCGAAAGAAGACCGTAAATTGACGATTCCCTCAGCATTTTGGGATTAAGTTCATCAACTGTATCTCCGATTATTTTTCTTCTTTGTTTAGGATTGTTCAGATAAACCGAGCGGTCAACATCCTTGAATTCATTGCGGACAAAGACGTTGCCCCACCAGGGGATAAATAAATTCTTTTTCTTTAACTCCCTGTTCAACTTCTGACATATATCCATTGCTTCGTGTTTCTGCAGCGATGTGAGCATAACCTTCCCGGGTTTTCCTTCTGCAATCCTTCGTGCGATTGCAGAGCCGACAAGCCCCCAGCCGCCTAAAATAAGAATCTTTTTGTTTTGTATATCCATCCTGTATATGGTTTAAATTGATGATGTGTTATATATAAATATTTCTTCTTAATGATAGTAGTTTACATGTAAAGATAAGGTTTCCAGTCATCCACAACATCTCCGACGTAATTCTTAATAAACGTAATATGAGACGGTCTTTTTGGTGTTGCGTGCAGCTGCATTTTAGCTTCCTCAGGATCACGGTTGCCTTTTTTATTATTGCACTTTATGCAAGCTGTCACTAGGTTTTCCCATGTTTCTTCTCCGCCCCTGGATTTCGGGATCACATGATCAACCGTGAGATTAACAGTCGAGCCGCAATATAAACAGCGGTGGTTATCTCTCCTGAGTATATTTTTTCTTGAGAGTATAATTTTTTTGTACGGCACTCTGACAAAAACCGAGAGCCTCACTATGCTCGGACAAATAAGACTTGTACGCACCGTATTTATCCTTCTTCCGTTATTAGCGCTGACAATTTCAGCCTTACCGAGAAATGCGAGTATTATTGCGCGTTTGACATTGGTTATAGTAATCGGCTCATAGTTCTGATTCAGAACCAACACTTTACCGTTAAGGTAATTAACTCTGCGATAAAAACTATTTGTAACCTGATGTTCGTGGAAGATACCCCCCTTTATTTAGAATATCGGTAAAATTAAACATTTATCGGGGAATAATCAATTTAAAAGGTTTGACAAAGGATAAATAAAATTGTAACGACTCAGCAACAATGATCCTGAGATAAATTCAAGACAAGATTTAGACACGAATTAACACGAATTAAAGAAAGTACTTTCCCTCGTATAAGAGCAAAATAAGTTACACAGAGGTCACAGACCTGCCTGCAGCAGATACTGTGTTAATAATCAACCCCAAAACATACCGTATGTTTTGTTCTATGCTATTCCATAATTGGGATCGTACTCAGTATCGACGGTGTAATTTTTTTTGTGTAAATGGCAAAATTTCAGCTACAAAAAAGTAGCAATTTTTTCTTTAAAAAGAACTGATAATTGGGATATAATAAAAGCCCAGTTTCTAATCGGCATAGTCCATTTTTTTGATATATCTTT
>JAPLFI010000255.1 GCA_026390755.1 Ignavibacteriota bacterium | reverse complement strand
CATGAAATTGACGACCCTTACTCATATTCAACCGATATTACGGACTTCGACCTTTACCTGATGGGAGAAGGGAATTATTTCAAGTCGTATGAAAAATACGGTTCGAAACTAAAGATTAAAAACGGTGTAAAGGGAGTTGAATTCGCCGTCTGGGCGCCGAACGCGCAGGCAGTGAGCGTTAACGGTGATTTTAATTACTGGACTCCGGGTACATATCCTATGCAGAATATAAACGGCTCGGGTGTTTGGGCGCTTTTCATTCCCGGTCTTGCGCAAGGTACGGTTTATAAATTCGCTCTGAAATCTACTGACGGGCACGTATTCATGAAATCAGACCCGTACGCTTTTAATACGGAAGTAAGACCGCAGACAGGCTCGATTGTGTATGATATAGATAAATATAAATGGAATGACGGTGAATGGCTGACGGGCAGGGCAAACTCAAATTTTCAGAACAGTCCTATGTCCGTTTATGAACTTCATCTCGGTTCGTGGAAAAAAGATTATTATAACTCCGAATTTCCGAATGACTGGGGATTCCTTAATTACAGGCAGATTGCTGTTGACGTGGTTGAATACGTTAAGAGAATGGGATACACGCATATTGAGCTGATGCCTGTAATGGAGCATCCGCTTGACCAGTCATGGGGGTATCAGGTCAGCAATTACTATGCGCCGACGAGCAGGTTCGGTACGCCGGAGGATTTCATGTTCTTTGTTGACCTTTGTCATCAGAGCAATATCGGTGTTCTGCTCGACTGGGTTCCGGCTCACTTCCCGACTGACGCATCCGGTCTCGCGAATTTTGACGACACACAGTTATATGCTTACCAGGACCGGGAAAAAGGTTATCACATGGACTGGGGGACATTCGTTTTCGATTACGGAAGAAATGAAGTAATAAATTTCCTTATATCAAATGCGCTTTTCTGGATGGACAAGTTCCATATTGACGGACTGCGCGTTGACGCAGTTGCTTCGATGCTTTATCTCGACTATTCGAGGAAAGACGGAGAATGGCAGCCAAATGTTTTCGGCGGAAGAGAAAACCTTGAAGCTATTGAGTTTATTAAAAAACTTAATGTCATAGTACATGAATACCATAAAGGAATTCTGATGATTGCCGAAGAGTCAACGGCATTCCCCGGAGTTACGCTTCCCGTGTATCTCGGCGGGCTTGGCTTTGATATGAAATGGAACATGGGATGGATGAATGATATACTGATGTATTTTTCCAAAGAAACGATTCACAGGAAATATCACCACAACCTTATAACTTTTTCGCTCTGGTATGCCTTCAGCGAGAATTTTGTCCTTCCCGTTTCTCATGACGAAGTCGTGCACGGCAAGCGCTCGCTTTTTGAGAAAATGCCGGGTGATGCGTGGCAGAAATTCGCGAATCTAAGATTGTTTTTTTCATTCATGTTCGGACATCCGGGTAAGAAGCTGAATTTCATGGGTAATGATATTGCTCAGTATAATGAATGGAACAGCGACGGCTCGGTTGACTGGTTTTGCCTCGACCACGATTATCACAGTAAAATAAATTCTTTTGTAGAGGATATAAATACTTTATACAAAAGTTACAGGGCATTATACGAAATTGATTTTAAGATTGACGGTTTTGCATGGATTGATTTTTCGGACTGGGAAAACAGCGTTATAGCTTTTATGCGTAAATCAGCCGACGGGAAACAAATCGTTATTTTCACTTTTAATTTTACGCCGGTTGTACGCGAAAATTATATATTCGGAGTCCCATACGCGGGATTCTATAAGGAAATTCTTAACAGCGATGCGCTTGAATACGGCGGAAGCGGTGCGGGAAACCGCGGAGGTGTTTTTTCGTCTGCGGAAAGAAGGTTCGACTGGGAAAATTCCATAAGGGTCACGCTTCCTCCGCTCGGAGCAAATCTGTATTTATACGAGGCAGATAGTTAATATGGGCGGATTGTTTCTTTGCATACACGGTCACTTTTACCAGCCTCCGCGCGAAAATCCATGGACGGGAAAAATTGAAGTTCAGCCAACTGCTGCGCCTTTCCATGATTGGAACGAAAGAATATTTCAGGAGTGCTATAAGCCGAATACGGAAGCCGTTATAATAGATGATGCCGGTAAAGTATTGCGCAGGGTTAACAACTACGAATATTTGAATTTTAATTTCGGTCCGGCATTATTCGACTGGATAAGTGAAAATCACCCGAATACATACACGAAAATAATCGAAGCCGATAAAATTAGCGTTCAAAATCACAACGGACACGGAAACGCGATTGCACAGGTTTATAACCATTTGATAATGCCGCTCGCGATGCGAAGGGACAAGATAACGCAGGTAAAGTGGGGTATCGCGGATTTTGAATTAAGATTCGGCAGAAAGCCCGAAGGAATGTGGCTTGCCGAAACTGCCTGCAATAACGCTACACTGGAAGTGTTAATCGGAGAAGGAATCAGATATACGATTCTTGACCCGTCGCAGGCTCTGAAAGTAAGGAAATTAAACACTGACAGAAAATTCTTATGGGAAGATGTTTCGGACGGTAGAATCAATACAAGGATGCCGTATCGTTTTCAGTCAAAAGAGAAAAACGGGGAATTCATTGACATATTTTTCTACGACGGACCGCTTTCGAAGGGCATCGCATTTGACGACGTTGTTTTCGATTCGAAAAGGTTGATGGATAAAATTGATTCGGCGAATATGAAAAATTTTGAATATGACCAGCTAATAAGCATGGCTGTTGACGGTGAAACATTCGGACATCATAAACATTTTACGGAAAGAACAATTGCTTATCTGTTATCAGAATACGCACTGACGAGAGGTTATAAAGTAGTCAATTATGCCGAATATCTCGAGCGCTCGCAAGCGGAATACGAGGTTATGCTCAATGAAGGACCGAAAGGCGAAGGAACAGCGTGGAGCTGTATTCACGGTGTGGGAAGGTGGAAAGAGAACTGCGGATGCTATACGGGAGGCGCGCAAGGATGGAATCAGCAGTGGAGGAGTCCGCTGAGGAATGCGCTTAACCAGCTGAACTTTAAACTTGGTGTATTATTTGAACTGGAAGGCAGGAAATATCTGAAAGACCCGTGGACAGCAAGGAATGAATATATTAATGTGATTCTTGAAAAAACCGGAACGCGTGAAGAATCGTTCAGTAAATTCTTATCAGGCATGTTCCTTAAGCGTTTAAAACAATCCGAAAAAATAACATGCATTAATCTTCTTGAGATGCAGAAATATTCAATGCTGATGTTCACAAGCTGTGGGTGGTTCTTCGCGGATATTTCGGGAATCGAGACGCAGAAAATAATTGAATACGCGAAGCGCGCCATAGAGCTCGGAGAGACTATTTCAGGAGTAAACCTTGAACAGGATTTCCTTGATGAATTAAGTAAAGCCAAAAGCAATAAAAGGAATGAAATTCCGACGGACGGGGAAAACAAAGAATTGTCGGCGGACGAATCATTCATAAACGGTGCGGATATTTACAAAAGTCTCGGAGATATAAGATAAAAATAAATGATTACGGATTATAGTTTCCTAAAAAATACACGGACGGCTGATAAATGGGAAAGAATAGGAATGCGCCGCAGGGCGGGAGTTGCCGTGCCGCTGTTCTCGGTGCGCTCGTCGCAAAGCACGGGAATAGGCGAAATACCCGATATAAAATTAATCGTAAAATGGTGCGTAAAAACAGGCAATACCATTATACAACTCTTGCCTCTTAATGATACGGGCTTTGATTTCGCGCCTTACAATTCCGTAAGTTCATACGCTCTTGACCCTATGTATTTATCAATTCAGTCATTGAAAGAAGTAAACCTCAATCCCTTCAGGGAAAGCATACGAAATTTAAAGAGAGATTACAAAAATGATTCGGATAGTGTAAATTACAAAATAAAAGAAGACAAACTAAAGCTTTTCTACAGGATCTATAAGCGGTCATATATCAGGGGAATAAGGCGATATGATAAATTCGTAAGCGATAATTTATACTGGTTAAAAGATTACGCAGTATTCAAAGTTCTCAAGGAATCCAACTGTTCCGATTGCTGGCAGGACTGGAATGCAAATTTTGCGAACCGCGAACCATCAGTACTTGAACAATTCAGCAAAGAAAACGCAGATAAAATACATTTCCATTATTGGCTTCAGTGGCAGTTGTACGAACAAATGACTTCGGTAAAAAAATACGCCGAATCAAAGAAGGTTTTTATAATGGGGGATTTACCTTTTCTTGTAAGCAGAGACAGCGCCGACGTATGGTCTGACAGAAAATATTTTAAACTGAACCTTTCATCGGGAGCGCCGCCCGATATGTACTTCGCCGGCGGACAGAGATGGGGAATGCCTCCTTATAACAGGGAAGAACTTGAAAAGGACGGCTTCACATACATAACAAATAAACTGAAGTACGCGGAGAATTTTTACGATTTGTTCAGGATAGACCATTTTGTAGGGTTTTTCAGGCTGTGGACGATTGATATAAACGAATCTGAAGAAACAGGCGGGCTGAACGGGAAATATGACCCCGGGCAGGAAAGTTTGTGGGAAGAAACGGGAAGAAAACTTGTTGAGGCGATTATAAAGAATACAACGATGCTTCCCTGTGCAGAAGATCTGGGGACTGTTCCCGAATGCTCAGGCAGGGTTTTATGGGATTACGGTATCCCGGGTATTGACGTTCAGAGATGGATGAAAACACGCGACGGTTCTTTTAATTTCCTTGAGCCTCAGGATTACAGATG
>JAPLFI010000008.1 GCA_026390755.1 Ignavibacteriota bacterium | reverse complement strand
TCAGCGGAAAACTTCGGCGCTTGGCATTGCAGCACGGGTGCGTTTCTTTGGCCCGCGTTCACTGGCAAGCATGGCGAACATGTTCACCCAGGCTGATATCCTCGTGTCGCCGCGCATTAAGGGCATAAATACGCCGATGAAGATCTATTCTTACCTTCAGTCGGGCAAACCAGTTTTGGCCACGGATCTGCCGACTCATACCCAGGTGCTTGACCGCTCAATCGCCATGCTGGCGCCTCCCAAGCCTGATAAATTTGCCGCCGCAATGCTAAGCCTGCTGGAACATCCCCTCCTGGGCCGTCAATTAGCCGAACGCGCCGCTGTATTAGCGGAGGAAAAATACAGTTTGAAAGCTTATACGGATACGGTGGGGAAAATATACCGCCGGATAGAATCCGATCTGGCGGAACAGGCCGTAATAAAAAATACTTAACCCGCCTCAGGTGTATTAACCTATTCGCAGAGGCATCAGCACATAAATGAAAGGAATATTGCTTTTAACCACCGCTGGACTGAGATCGTCCGTAAATTCAATGGCAATATCATCACTACTGAGGGCCCTGAGCGGATCCATCAGATAATTTGGATTAAATGTCATTGAAAGTGACTTCCCTGAATATTTAACAGGGATTTGCTCATTAGCTTCTCCGACGTCATTGTTAGAAGCTATAATTTGAATCTGGTTTTTAGAAATATTGAGTTTAACTGAAGGATTCCGTTCATTGGAAATTATAGCTGTTCTGCGCAGGGCGCCGAGCAAAGATTCACGTTCTATTGTTATTCTTTCATCGCATTGCCCTGGTATCACCTGCTGGTAGTTTGGATAAACACCTTCTATGAGCTTGGAAATAATAGTGCAATTTTCCATCTCAAATGAAGCCATATTCTGGGTAAGAGATATTTTGACCTGCCCTTCGTCCTTGAGTACTTTAATCAACTCATTAATTGTCTTGGCCGGAATAACTAAATCTATTTTTTGATCATCCGGCAGTTCAACTTCTTTTTCAACTAGCGCCAGTCGGCGGCCGTCTGTTGCCACAATAATAATTTTATGTCCTTTAATGCTCATTAAGACTCCGTTAAGGATTAAGCGGCTTTCATCGTCTGAAGCGGCATAAGTTGTCTTTTGGAGCATATCTTTCAATAATACCTGGTCTATGAGAAATGAACTTGTTGTTGTAAAGGGCGGCACTGCCGGAAAATCTTCTGCTGAGATTCCCAGTAATTTATATGAGGATTGTCCACACTGGATAATTGCCCTGTTTTTGTCTTCCAATTCAAATTCAGCACTGTCCTGAGGAAGTTCGCGTGCGATATTAAACAGCATTTTTGCGTTAAAACTGCTTGAGCCTGTTTTATTGACTTTTGCCGGTAATGAACATTTCATACTGACAGACAAGTCAGTTGCAAAGAGAGTTATTTTGTCTTTTTCTGCCGTAATCAGAACATTATATAAGATCGGCAAGGTTGTATGGGATATGATAATGGGTTGGATTAATTGTAAACCTTTGATTAATTCATCTCTTTGAATTGTAAATTTCATATTAACTTCTCTCTCTTATATTATTCTTCTTATATTATAATTAATATTATTATTCATATTATGTCTGTTAATATTGAACATAACTAAGCAACACGCAAATCATAAACGAGTTACAACAAAAATAAAAGTGAATAAATCACTTAATAAGCTGTTAGACATAGTTGATATGTGTTTCTAAGTTTTATCATGATGCATTTTTTATAATATATTAAAATTATACTTTCAGTTAATTTATAATTTATTGCCAGCGTTATTAACATTGTTATCCATACTTTTGGAAAGCTTTGCAATAGCCTGTTTTAACTGTTTATCACGGTGAGTTTTTTTATCTATCATACGACAGGCATGCATAACCGTAGCGTGGGTTTTACCAAAAGCAGTTCCAATTTCAGGGAATGATGCATTCGTCAGCCTGCGGCATAGATACATTGCAATTTGCCG
>JAPLFI010000419.1 GCA_026390755.1 Ignavibacteriota bacterium | reverse complement strand
TAAGTCAAGAGGTTTTTCCGGACTCGCGGCGAACTGCATATAAAATCAGGAAATTATACGCAGGTGATATATGAATAAAACGGACTGCTGATTTAACAAACCCGGAATGGAACATAATTCCGAACTATCCTTTTGCACAATGATAAAAGCCAGTCTAACTTTTTGGATAATATTTTGTTATATTTGCAGATAACGGTTGATATATATTTGTTTTATTACTAAATTAAATATTAACACATTACGAAGATGGAATATAAATGTAATATGAAAATTAAAAATAGTTTACTCTTAGTGTTTTTATTTACAGCCCTATCGGCGTTCTACGGCTGTGATGAGGTTACGACTCCTGTCACCCCGACTGATACCACGCAAGTTGTAATTAATTTTGACAATGCAGTGCTTATCAATCTCGGCACTCCGGTAATGGGTTACATCAGTACACCGAAGGGTTATAATGTATATAAATTTGCGACAAGACGCGGAGGAGTCGCCGAGATAACCGTAGATTCCGTACCGTGGAATCTCGACATGAATGTTGACTTTTATGATGCGCAGAAAAACTGGCAATACGGAAACTACGGTGCTATGGGACAAACAGTCTATTTAAACGCGGTAAAACCTCCGAACACTTACTATGTTGTCGTAAAAGACGGAAATGGCGACGCATCGAGCGAACAACCGTACAGAATAACGGTAAACTTAGACTCCAGTGACTACTATGAATATAATAACTCATTAGCTTCTGCAAGGACTATCGGTATGAATTTCCTGTTACAGGCAAAAATTAAACCTGAAGATGACGAAGATGCTTTTCAGTTTTACTCGGCTAAAGACGGCATAGTTCAGTTTGCGATTAGTAATGTACCTCAAAATATTGATATGGTATCAGACGTTTACGATTATCAGAATACTTATCTCGGCGGAATAACGGGAGTCATAGGACAAAGCTACAATTTCAGTTATATGCTGTTTTCCGGTACATATTACATTAAACTTCACGACGGTAATAAAAATGCCTTCAGCAATAATTTTTACAACCTGGAACTCACTCTTGATACATCCGATTACTGGGAAATAAACAACACCTTCTCGTATGCAAAAACAATAGCAGTTGCCCAGAATGTTGAAGGGAAAATCAACCCCTTGGGCGATATTGATATGTTTAAGGTGAATATCGCTGCAGCCGGAGGAATACAGGTAAATGTCAGCTCGGTTCCGGCGGATATAACGATGGTTATTGAATTATATAACTCTAATCAGGTTAAAGTTTCCAATGCTATCGGAATTTACAACGGAGCGCCTGTTACTCTTAACTATATCGCATCAACTCCGGGTAACTATTACGTAAGCTTATACGATGAATATAATGATAACGTCAGTCAGGAGTATTATACTTTCAAAGTCACTCGGTAAAGCTTGTCCCGGGGTACCCTCCGGGTCATTTATTTCAGGAACGGAATGATTTTGACATCACGGTTCAGGATAATTCTGCCGAGAGTAAAGAACGGAGTGCTTTAATACGGTGTTTTCGGAGGTGTGCCCCGTTACTGACTTTTCGCGCCCGCTTGCTTCTTCAAGGATTGAAGATTAACCTAATCATTCAAAATATTATATGCCGTAACAAGTTTAATAATTTGATTTTTCCCGTCAAATTTGAATTCTTTCGTTGTTTCCTTTTCCGGATTAATTATAATCAGATTATTGCATTCCAGTTCCCCGCCGGCGATAAGAAGGCTCCGCGTTTCTCTTTTATATGTTTCTATGTTAGATAAATCATAGCACACCTGAATTAATTTTAATACTTTTTCGTTCTTTTCGACTAAAAAATCAACTTCGTAATTCGCCAGTGGCACATCGCAAAAGAATCTTACTAAACTTTCTCTCTGACCGTGTCGTTACCAATATCCCGCCATGGTGTTTAAAAGAAACACCAGACCAACAAGGAGAAATAAAGATTTTAGTTTTTTCATAGTGTTAATAGTTTATGTTTATAAAAATTGTTTTGTTTTTTGTTTTTAAATTATTTTCTGTTATTGTCTTTTATTTTGGTGTTTTCTTTATTAACTGAGTTATCGGGTGTTTTTACATCCTGAATTGTTTTCCGTAAATTATTAATTTTGTCAATAAGTGCTTTATTTCCGGTTACATCAATAGTTTTCTTTGTATTAAATATCCCTGATTTGGACGGTCTGACAATACCGATACCATAATCATATCCGTTCAGAACAAATATTGCGTCATTTAAATCAACCGCGCCATCACCATTTAAATCATTTACAGCATGATAATCGGCGTTATCGTAATCAGTCAAAATAGGAATAAGGTCATTCAAATCAACCGATCCATCCTGATTTATATCGCCTGTATATATACACCATTTACTGCCGACATGAATCATATTATCGCCGTATGCCTGAGCAGCCAGAGTTGTGAAGTCGTAACTTAATGTACCGTTAGAATTGCTGAACGGATGAACTGAAGCTGACCATGTCTCAAGACTGTTCCAGTGTTTAAATACTATCCAGTATTCTATTGCCGAGCCGGTGAACTGCGTCGGATATCCGGATAAACTATACATAACAGACTGACCCGAAGTGTTAATGGCAATGTATGATTCATCAATTTTCGTATATGATGCACTGCTGTGTAACTCTACCGTTATATTTCCGGGTATGACCATCTGATGAGTAACATCGTTATATAATCCGTCTATCATTGCCGTCAGGTCAAGCCGCATCCTGTTTACCGGTGCAGCGGCATCAGTCAGCATGAATTCCGCATTGTTCAACAGCATTCCGCCTGTTCCCCCTATTCCGGCTACTTCAATTGTCCTGGCGTTCCAGTCAACATATGATTTCAGGGCTGTTCCCTGTGCCCCAATCGGGAAAGGAAGCCATACTCCGGTTACGGCATTATACATCGAGAGTATGATGTTTGTGGCCGGTGTTGTTATATCTCCGAGTTCTTCATCGCCAAAATATATTTTAACCGATACAGGGTCTGTCGGCTCGGTGCCGGTGATAGTAGTTTTCCAGTATCCCAATCCGCGTTTTGCCGTACTGCCCGCAGGATAATTTGGTGATGCCACTCCGCTAAACTTCTGAACTGAAATTGAGGTCGGAAGTCCCATCGGACTCATTTCACGCTCGCCGCCTGATTTGAGACTGCCTTTCTTGTTATTGTCCTGAGGTGTGATGCCCTTTGGCGTATTGCTATTTGGTGTATTACCTGTTTTGTCTTCCTGTTTCTTTATCCGGATTCCATTATCCGATGCGCCAAATGTTATATCCATTATCGGTCTGCCTGACTGGCTGAACTGGTTCAGTCCTGCTACCGGAGTTACCGGATTAGCCGTTGCCGGCGGCGGCGGATACGTTACCGCGTCAATTGTAAATTCATAAGCGCCTATACATGTCGGTCCGCATACTGTTGTTGTACAGCGCGGTGTTCCTGCATAATCAACTGCAATGTTAAGTTGTGTGCCTTTCTTGTAAAGATTCCACGCATTCGGTGAAGTTACATCCGGCAACAGGTTTGTTGTTGATGTATATCCAGGATTACCGTTAATCGAATTTGCATCTTGTGTTGGATATGCAATTCTCCAGTCCGCTAACGTGGCAATATCCGTGCCGTTATTATTAAATAATACTCCGCCTGTACCCGATACATAATAATCATTGTAATCAAATGTAAAAGCCCAGTCAGCAATTGTTTTTGATATCGCATAATGTTTTCCGGTTCCAGGACCATTTGAGCGTGCATTATACAAAACATTGTTCTTAATATTTGCTGCACCTGCATTTGTTCCACCAATTCCTGCTGACGAACCTGTAGTTACGGACGAACCGCCTATATAGACTGAATTGTAGTGAAAATTAGTTATAGTTCCGGAAATTCCGTTTGCATTAAACCCGTATAATACGCCTGACTGGTTTGTCACCCCGGCGTCTAAATATATAAGGTTATTGTTTATATTTGAGACGTCACCGGAAGCTCCGCCACCGAAATAAATACCATAAATAGTTGAACTTGCGACGGAAGTATTTAAATCATGTATTTTATTCTTAGTTACATTAGTAAGAACCATTCCACTATATATGCGAATTCCATTAATCGTACCTGTTGACTGTGTACTTGCTTCATAAATATCATTTCCTGAAATTATCGTATTATTGTAGTAGTTGTAAAGGTAAACACCTCTTGCAGAGAAATTTGTAATTATATTGTTAGTAATATTTGTATTTTCGCTATTTTTTCCGGCTGTTCCGAGAAAATAAAAACAATTAGCAGGGAAAGATGTTCCGCTTGTCACTGAACAATTATTGATTGTGTTGTTATCACACCCTGTTGTCACGGCAGTTGAGAATAAAACCACTCCGCCTGAAGAATTTGAATTGACACCCTTTATAATCGAGTTCTTCACGGTACAGTTCGACGCATCATTGATAAACCGTATAGTTGCTCCGGATGTGTTTGTGTTCGATATCGACATATCTTTTGACTCTGTTCCCGCATTGGAGCCGTCGAATGTAACATACTGACAGCCTGATAAATCTATCAGGGCTGTCGCGGAAGAACCGGTTATTTCAACGCTTTCACTTGCCTGCGGTTTGAATGTTATTGTATTTGCTGCACTTACTCCCACAACCGCATTCAACGCAAAACCCGATGTAGAATAAGAAGCATCCGTGAATTCAAATATTACCGCTCCGGAAACTCCCCTCAGGTTTAATTCGCTTATGGCAGATGGAATGTCTGCGAAAACTTCATTATAAGAGTCCGGTGACATTTTTAAATTATTGCCCGTATTTATCTTCTCATTTTTTGCAAGACTGCCGGTTACTTTCATAATTCCTTCGTACGGCTTGCCATTTTCATACATTATTGTATAAGTTTCTTCTACTTCGATTTCTTTATATTTTACATCAGAACTTTCTTTTATACCTGATTTATCATTAATTCCAACGTCGTTATTCGGTTCTGTGTCTTCTTCCGGAACAAGCACTTTCACTTTACGGGTTAATTCAAACGGATAAAGGTTCCTGCCCGTTATCTTATTGAATAATCCCGTCCCGATTGCGTAAGTGCCCGATAAAGGACCACCTATTTTTCTGCTGCCTGCGGGAGATTGAACTTCCGCGGGATACGTTAATCCGCCAACGTTTATCTGATTCGTCTGAATCTGCGCATCAAGATAATTATTTACCACCGCAGTTCCGGATACGTCATAAGTTAACCAGATATATGATGTTCCTGCCGGTAAATCATAGACAAGCGATGAGAAAGCCGCATTTCCACCTGTGAAAGATGCGGTAGTACCTAATTGATTTGACGTGGAGAATGCGGTTGTAGATGTTCTGAATAATTTCACGTTTGTTACATCAGCATCTGACGTATTCAATGAATTTGCAACAATTGAATTAAGCAATAGTGTGCCGGAGGTTCCCGCCACAGTGAAATCAAGGCGAAGTATTTCCTGGTTCGTTGAACCAGATATTGAAGACGCTGTTGATGCCTGATTATAAATAACAGAAGTCAGTGTTTTAACCGGCGCTATTGTGAATGATTTTGGTGCAGTTGGTGCCGCAGTTATACTACTTACAGATGTTCCCATGAAACCTGCAGACGGAACACAGGATATGTATGCCGAGGGTGTTAAATCCTGTGCAACAACAAAATATTGTATTATATCGCCAAGAACCACTCCGCCCGGAGAGCCGAATAATAATGTATAATCAAGTGTAAAATCGAACGGCGAAACAGCATTTGTAATCTGAACCCATTTCCAGCCGTTATCGGTATTTGTATTCCCCGCGAAGGCATTTGCGTCAGTTGATTTCTTATAATAGACTCTGGGACTTGTTCCGCTATTTATATCAACTCCGCCCGGGTCTGTTATTAACGCAAAACCTGTTAATACTCTCGATGTTCCCGGTAATCCGTTTGTAAGGTCAGTAAATGCAATATTCGGACCGGAGGCATCTGAACCCTGCTCATAAGCTCCGATTGATGGTGTCGTTACATGTCTTGTTACGTTTAAATAGTCAGTTGTTATTCCTGCTATCGGTGTACCGGCGAGGAGAACGGATGAGCCGGGTATCGGCTGAAGGTTAGTCGCTGAGTTCAATAACGGATTAACGTTAATAGAATGTGCATCCTGTATCGGATAGGCAATTCTCCAGTTTGCCAGTGTAGTAATATCCGTGCCGTTATTATTAAATAATACTCCGCCTGTACCCGATACATAATAATCATTATAGTCAGATGTAAAAGACCAGTCAACAGAGGTTTTTGATATCGCATAATGCTTCCCGGTTCCCGTACTATTAGATCGGGCATTAAAGAAAACATTGTTTTTAATATTTGTTGTGCCCGCACTTGCTCCGGTAATTCCGGCTGATGAACCTGTAGTTACAGACGAACCCCCTATATAGACTGAATT